>JAPLOK010000094.1 GCA_026400775.1 Alphaproteobacteria bacterium
GGGTGCATACCCCCCAAAGCGAAAGCGGCGGCCCAGGTCTCCCCAGGCCGCCGCCCCTCTCGAAATAGGTAGGCTCAGGCTCGCCGGTTCTATCGGGGCGGCGCCTCCCCGATGCTGCCGCCCCAGGGGTAGGGCAGCGCATGCTTCAGCCGCTCAACGAGAATCGCAGCAGCTTGATCGCTTCGAAATCCACCACGGCGCCACCCACCCGCTTGTAGGCAAACATGCAGATATGCGGTTTGCTGGTGAAGGGGTCGGCCAGCAGGCGCATGCCCAGCCGGTCAACGATGGTATAACCCGCGCGGAAATCGCCGAACGCGATAGAGAGCGCGCCGTCGGCCATGTCCGGCATGTCTTCGGCGAGGGCCACCGGATGCCCCAGCAGCCGATCCGGCTGGCCGTCCTGCACGCTCGGCGCCCACAGATAGTCGCCCTGAAGCGACTTCAACTGCCGCACCTTTGCCGCGGTGCGCCGGTTCATCATCCAAGCCGCGTTCGGCCGGTAGCCCGTCTTCAGGCGGGCCTGGAGTTCGAACAGCACGTCCGCGGGGTTCGAGCTTGCAAAGGCGCCTGCCGCACCCGTGTTGAAGTGTTCCAGCGTGCCCCAGGGGCGCGCCGCGTCACCGGTGGCGGCCGTTGCGTAGGTGACGATGCCGCGCGGGCGCCCGACACCGTTGCCCGTCACGAAAGCCGTGCCTTCCGCGCGCGCGAAGCGATCGGCCAGGCGCTCGGTCAGCCATGCGGCCACGTCGAATGATGCGGTGTCCACCAGCTTCTGCGTCACGCGCGGATTCGCGGTCAGCTCTTCCAGCGGGATGCGCGTCATGTTGAGCGTGGGCGCCTGGGTTTCGCCGCGGGGATCCTGCTCGCCGCTCCATGTCGCGGCGGCTTCACCCGCTTCGCGCGGCTCTTCGTAGGCGTCGCCGCTGGGCAGGGCGATCACTCGCGCCACTTGCCGCACAGGCGACATCTCGCGCACGCGGTTCACGATGGCCGGCCCGATGACGGGGAAGCTCAGATAGCCGCCATCGGGATCGCTGCCGACCGCCATCCCCTTGAGTTCGAGAAGGTGGCCATTGTCGCCAGTGCGCATGAACCGCTTGAGCGCGGCGTTCACCTCGGCCGATGCCAACGTCTCGCTCGCGCCGCCGGGCTTGAAATCGCTCCACGCGCCGCCGGGCCGCGCTGCGCGCCGTTCGAAGTCGTCCAGCCGCTTGGCCAGCGCGGTCAATTGCGTGCTGGTGTTGCTCTTCAGTTCAGTGACCGCCTGGGAAACCTCTTCGGCGATCTCCGCAATGGTGTTCATCGGTTTCATCCTTCGGCGCGGAAGGCGCCCGGCTCTTCATCTGCCACACCCTGGCCGGCGCTTTCCAAGGTCGCGCTATGGCTGAAACCGCCGAAGGTTTCGGCCCGGGCTTCCACGGCGCGGCGCAGTGCCGCGCGCCCCGCACCGCTGGTGAGGTCGGCGCCTTCGAAGGGGCAGGGGGCGCGCCATGGCGCGCTGCGCCAGCACTCAGCGAAGCCTTCAAGGGCAACCTCCGCAAAGGTGGCGAAGCGCCCGGGTTTCGCGTCACTGGTGGCCGTCGGTTGCAGCGGCGATGGATCATCGGTGCCGGCGAGACGAAACGCGCCGTCATAGGCGTCTGCCAGCGCGCGCAATGCGATTTGCAGCGCGGCGAGCGGTCGCCCGGTGCCACGCGGCGCCGGCTGGCCGGTGGTGGCGTGTGCCACGCGGTCCATCTCGGCGAGCGCGGCGCGCGCCGCATCGGCCAGCACCGGCAAGGACAGGCGCCAGGCATCGGCAGCGGCGGCAATCACCCGCGGATGGCGTCCAGGCAGGCCGGCAGCAGTGCCGGCCAGGTGGTCCAGGGTATCCGCCCCGCCGAGTTCCACCGGGCGCTGAGCCAGGGCGTCGGTCAGCGCGCGGGACAGGTCAAGCACCCGCTCAACCAGCGCAGCGGCCGGTGGTGTTGGGTCGATAGCCTGCGCCGCGGCGGCATCCAGCCCCGCGGATGCCGCGCGCCACCAGGTGGGCCATTCATCGGCGGGCACGACGAGCGCTAGGCCCTTCTCCCGTTCAACGCGGGCCACCACGGCGCGCCAAGCTTGTTCGGTCATGGTCGGCTGCATGGCAGGTTTCTCCAATTGGGGGGCAGGCTCGGCGCTCGGTTCCCGCAAATTTGCGGTAACCGAAGCCTGGACTGGCGCGAAAAGGATCGTGGCGGCATCTGCCGCGGCTTTTCGCGTGTGGCCAGGCTCGGGACCAGCTTCGCGCAAATTTGCGCTAAGCTGAGGTTTTACCCCACCCGTGCTGGTAGCCTGGCGAGGCTCGGGAGACGCTTCGCGCAAATTTGCGCTAAGCGTCCGGCCCGGCGCAGTCTGGCCGTGAGCCTGCCGCTCGCGCGCCGCCGCCTCGAACAAGCCCTTGACCCCCGGTCGCAGTTTCGCGGCGCTGCGCGCGGTTGCCCCATGCCGGTTACAGGCCCCAGGGCCAAAGATTGGATGCCGGATAGGGGGGGCGGGCTTGATGGCGGGCGCGCGGCACTGCCAGGCGATGCCGCGGGCAGACTCCGAAGGGTTCGGAGGGTTTCCCTTATCCACCGTTACGCGTGCGCGCGCGTGAGACGGGTAAAATAGAGAACCCTCCGAACCCTTCGGAGTTATCCACAGGGGCTTCATGATGCCCGCCCGGAAGCGGCGTCATCGCCCTGAGTGGAACGCGGCGGAGCGCCCAATTTGACGCCCCGGAATTTGACTACGCCGCAGGTGTCCCGCCCCTTGGCGTGCAGTCTTTCCAGTGCGCCCGAGAATGCCTTGTTGGACCCTGCCGGCTCCCCGCGCCCCTCCGCCCAGCCTTTCCAGTCACGGTAGAGGGCGGATGACGGCGTTGCCGCCCTGGGGTTTGTGCGGTCGCAGCGTTCGTCCAGCCATTGCGCAATCAGGTCTTGCTCGCTGAAGTAGTCGTCGGTCGCTGCCTTGACGATGGCAGGCTTGCCCAGGCCTTCACGCTGCCAGGCCAGACACCCATCCACCGCCCATTGCAGGATGCCGGGCAGTTCGGCCCGCAATTGCTCAGGCAACGCATGATCGGGTTTCTCAGGTCGGAATGTCAGCGGCAGCAGGTGCAGCCGGCGGCGCATGGCATCATCGGGGTTGCGGATAACGGGGCGATGGTTCCCGATCATCGCCAGCTTGAAGGTGGGCACGTATTCGAAGAAGTCGCCGCGCATGAAGCGCGCGGAGATGCGGTCTCCACCCGTCAGCGCCTTCAGCTTTGCCTCGGCCAGCGCGCGGCCCGCCTCAGTCTCTTGCGCCAGCACCAGGCGCGCGCCGCGCAGCCCCGCAAGGTCGGTCGGGTGTCGGTCGTGCTGCGCGGCCATGAAGGTTTCCATGGGCGCGGTCGCAGCATAATCGCCCAGCGCAGCGGCGAGCGTGTTCATCATCACGCCTTTGCCGTTCCCGCCCGGCCCATAGACGAACAAGAAGGCGTGTTCGCGCGTTTCGCCCGTCAGCATGTAGCCTGCCCAGCGTTGCAGGTAGGCTTGCGCCTTGTCATCGTCCTGCATCACCTCGGCCAGAAAGGCGCGCCAGCGCGGGCAGTCGCCGGCCGGTGTTGCGGCGGTCACCTTGCTGAACAGGTCTCCGCGCCGGTGGGGGCGCAGCCTCCCGGTTCGCAGGTCCACCACGCCCCCCGGCGTGTTCAACGCCCATGGGTCGGAATCGAAGTCCCCGCCGGCCCGTGCATGGGCGCGGTCTGCGCGCGCCAAGCGTTCAACTGCGGCGATCGTCGCCGCGCTGGCGATGCGCGATGCGCCGGCTTCGTCTTTTCCTGATGCTGCCTCGGCTGCGGCATCGCGGCACACGTTGCGGGCCAGGTCGAACACGGCAAGCGTGTTGTCCCGCGACCAGCGCGCGCCGTCCCATCGCAACCAGTGTCCCCACTCCGCGACGTGCAGCAGTTCATCGGCATGGCGCGCCGTGAACGCGCTGGCCAACGCGTCTTCCGAGAAGGGCGCCGGGGCATCCTGCGCCGCGACTGCGCGGTTGGAGCGTATGCCGGCTGCGTTCTTCACCAACGCGTCGAGCACCGCCAGGCGGGTGATACCCAGCCGCTCCGCGGCGGCGGCGCGTTCGCGCTCATAGTCGAGCGCCGAGAGGGAGGCGAGGCGCGCGATTTCCAGCGCATCGGCCGCTTTGTCGATCGCGTGGGGCTGCATGGTATCGGTGGGGGCGTCGTTCATGCCGCGCCTCCCGCCCGACGCGTGATGGCCCATCGCGCCACCGCATCCCCCTCGCCCGGCGGCTTGCCCGCGCGTTGAAGGGCCGTATCAACCACCACACGGACTTCGCCTTCGCCCAGCAAGCCCGCGGCCACCAGGCGCCCCAAGGACCAGGCCTCCCCGAGTGCCGTGCTGTGCCGCGAATCCACCGGAGCGGCTGCGATACGGGCAGCAGCGCGCGCCAGGGCCGTGGCGGCATAGCTGGCGGCACGCGGGCCAGTCAGCACCGCGGCGGGCGGATAGGACACTGAGGCAGCAGGACGCGGCGGCGGGACCAGCGCAGCGGCGGGCGGGACTTCCACGTGCTGGGCACCGTCGAGGCGGGCCAGCCGCGCCGGCAGCGGGTCATCCATGCCCGCGAAGAGGGGCGCGCTGGTGTAGATGCACTGGGCCGCTCCGAACAGCACATGGTCCACCGGGGCCGCGCGCAGCCATCGCTTCAGTTCCGCGCCCGTTACCGGCCGGGAGAGCATTGCCCAGAGGCGCAGCCGCGCCCCCGGCTTGAATGCATGCCCCGCCGTGGCGCCGATAATGCAGGCAGCGCCGTGAAAGGCAGGCGGCAGGACGAGACGGGCCACGCGGCCGCCGCCTATCAGGTCGCGCGGGTCTATCCCGCCGGGCAGCGGCAGCCCGTCGAGATCGAGGCTCAGCCATGCGCGCGGCACGTCCAGCAGCGTGCCATCGTCACCCGTTTCCGGGTCGCGGTGGAGCAGGCGCCGCACCCCCTGCACGCGGGCGGGATCGGCGATGGCGCCGCGTAGCGCGCAAGTGTCCGGCCGGTGGAGCAGGTCCAGCAACAGGCGGTGGAGGGCGTCGAGATCGTGCGCCATCGCCGTGCGCAGGTCGAGGCGTTTGGCGAGGTCGTAGTCCTCCACCGTGCCATCCGCGTGGCGCAGCTTGCACAGGCGCCGGCCGCGTGCGGTGGCGAGTGTGAGGGCGTGAGGGTCGAGGGCGCTCATTGCAGCACCGCCCCGGCTGGTGCGCCCAAGCGCGGATGGCAGTCCCCCGGCCGGCACTCGACGATCATCCCCGGAGTTCGCGGCGCCACTTCCTCGCGCAGCGCGCGCCATGCGGGCAGATGGTGCGAGCTGCACTCTGCGATCAGCGCGCGACCAAAGAGGCATGTGGCCTGAGCGGCGAGGGCGTAGTGCCGCGCCTCGCCTCCCGCGCCGTGGAGCAGCGTCCAACGGCTCCACGCGAGCAGGCGGCGCGACTGCGGCCAGGCCTCCGGGCCGTGCTGGATCAGGCCGTGGTCGCCCCCGAGTAGCACCACCAGCGCCTTGCGCTGGCGCGTCGCGTCGAGCAGCCGCAGCGGCACGCGCGCACCAGGCGGCAGTGCCACCAGATGAAGCGCTCCAGCCGCAGCGGCGCGAAGCAGGGGCATTGCGTGGGTGAAGCCTGCCGCCTCAAGCCGCACGATCTGCGCGGCAATGGCGTCTGAAGTGTTGAAGGTTGGCATGGTGTCTCCATGCGCCCGCCGAAAACCTTGCGAAAACGCCGCGATCCGCGTATGTCGTTGGTGTCCGCCAGACACCTACACATCTCGCCGCGCCTCGGGTTTCCAGCCCGGGGCGTGTTGCGTTTCAGGGGGTCGGAAGGCGCAGCAGGCCCGCCAGCGCGAGAAGCGTCAGCAGGCCGCCCAGCGGTGCGAGAGGCAGAAGCGCGCGCATCATGCGGCAGTCCGGCGTTCGGATGCGCTGGCCCTCCCGATACGCGGCAGGCCGTCGGCCAGCGCCCGCACCGATGCCATGGTGATGACGGTTTTCTCGCCCAGCTTGCGGGCATCCAGCAGGCCGGCGTTGATGAGTTCGTGGCCCTTGGTCGTGCCCACCCCAAGCATGGCGAAAGCCGCCTTGCGTGGGATGAGAAGCGGGCCGGGTTCGGTGTGAAAGTCTGTCATGTCGCGTCCCTTCGCAGGGCCGCCAGGGGTTGCACCGATGCGGGCGAACCGTGGCGAGCGACAGGACCAATAGCCAAAGTCTTGCAGGCACTCGAAAAGCAAAACCCCGGATTTATGCGCCGGGTTTTGCTCCCTGTCCCCGCCAAAAGCCTTCGCTGCGCATCTCGGCAATGAGGCGCGAGACTGTCGCGGCGGGGGCCTCCATGCCCAGCGTAGCGCCGATCGCGCCGACAAAGCGCAGCGCGGGGCCGTCCGCATTCGCGCTAGGCAAGCGCAGCGTCGCCGCGTGGTAGGCGATTGCCCCGTGGAAGGCGAGCGCGCGCGCCGTTTTGTCAGGTGGCCTCCCACCCTTCGTTGAATCGGCATTCCAGATCCTTGCCGAGACGCTCGCCGCATGTATCAGGTCGCGCGCCACTGCTCGCGCGTGCGTTCCAGCCTCGGCGCTTAGCTCGCCGCGCATCGCAGCAGGCTCAAGCGCGTCAAGGCCTTCGTTGTCGAGCGCGGCGAGCAGCGCGCGGGCCGCGCGTTCGATGTGGCGCGCGCGGTCGCGCCGCGCCGTCACGCTCGGGGTATCCGAGGCTCCTATGGTTGCTGTAATCCGGTTCAACGCCGTCGCAGCGGCGCTAGCGGCTTCGTCCGAGACAGGCGGCATCGCATTCGCAGCGCGCAGAATTCGGCGCACGTCATTGGCGGTGAAGCGGTGCGGGTTTGGCATGGTCGCGTGCCCCAATCGTGAAGACGGCGGGGCGAAGCCTGCCCCGCCATCGCAACTCTACTCCGTCACCCGCGCGAGTCGGGCGGCACGGCTGATTCGGCGCATTCGCGCACCTTCCCGGCCCGCATCGGGGCTGGGCCGGCCCGTGGTATGGGCGCCGGCGGCGATCGGCAGGGCGCCACCAGCGGCCAGCACGGCGCGGCGGGAAGTCGCGGGCGCGCTCATGCCGCACCTTCCCGCGCGGCCAGCGTCACCACATCGGCCAGTGTGCTTTTCAGCAGGGCCAATTCCTCCCGCGTCATGTTGTCCAGGTCGCGCCGCTGAATCAGCCCGGCCTTCGCTGCAATATCGGCGAGCGTCGCGGCGGGCCGATCGGCGATCATCTGCGTTATGATCGCATCCGCGGTGCACATCTCGTTGACGAATTCATCGTCGATGTCTGCACAGGTCGGATGAAGCCCCGCCCGGGCAAGCGCCCATTGCAGCCGCGCCGCATTGCATAGGTCCGGCAGGGAAGCCCCGGCCAATGTCGCGCGCGGCTCGGCATGGATGCGCAGTGCCGCGACGCCCATCGTGCTATCCAACAAAACAGCCTCGTTCATGGTCTCTCTCCATGTTCGGGGTCAGGCCGGTGGTGGTGGTTCCAGCACCGCCACGGGCCGCCCTGTTGCCCGGTGCCGCCGCGCGCGGATGGCAGCGCGGATCACCCGCGCCGCAATGTGTCAGGCGCCCATTTTCGCAGCCCGTGCCGCGTCCAGGCTGACCACGCTGGCGGGCGCGCGGGTGCAGAGTGCGGACCACGCCTCCATCATCGGCCGGCGTTCTTCCGTCAGGGGTTCGCGGGCATAGGCAGCCCGCACCTTGTCCTTGTCGGTATGTGCAAGCGCCTTCTCACTCAGATGGTCAGGCCAGCCTTGGGCCAGCGACCAAGCCTTGAAGCTGGCGCGGAACCCATGCGGCACCACCACCCGCCCCTCAGGATCACGCCACCGGGGAAGCTCACCCTCGGCCAGCCCATCGGTAGCCATGCCGCGCACCAGCATGGAGAGGCTCATGTCAGAGAGGGCCTTGCCCTTCCTGACACCGGGAAACGCCAGGCTATCCCGGCCGGCAGCAAGCTTCTTCACCTCTTCCAGCACCGCCAGCGCGGTACCGGACAGAGGGACGAAATGCACCTTTCCCGCCTTCATGCGGGCAGCAGGCACCACCCACAGGGCAGCTTGAAGGTCCAGTTCGCCCCAGGCCATGCCCCGCACCTCGCCTGTGCGGGCGCCGGTCAGGATGGCGAAGCGCAGCGCCAGCGCCGCCATACCCTTCTTGCCCTCCAATGCCTGCATGAAGGCGGGCATATCCTGCCAGGGGAGAGAGGGATGGTTCTCGCCCTTGCCCTTCTCCCGCCGCACCACCGCCTTGAGCTTGGACGGGGCGCCCAAGGCTTCCGACAGATGCCCGCGCCATGTCGCCGGGTTGGGGCCACGCGGGCGAAGGCCGGTTGCTGCCGCGTAGTTCAACACCGCTTCAATCCGGCCCCGCACGCGGGAAGCAGTCTCGGGCGTCTTGGTCCAGATGGGTTGGAGCACGCGCAGCACGTCATCCGTGTCGACTCTGGCTACAGGTTGCGCGCCGATCACCGGGAACACATGGGCCGCCAGCGTGGCGAGCCATTGGGCGCCGTGCTTGTGGTTCTTCCACTCGTGGGCCTTGACGCGGTGCAGGCCCTCGGCCGCGCCCTTGAACGTGTTGAGCGCAGCCTTCACCTTCGCGCCCTCGGCCGCCTTCCGCTCGGCTTCCTTCGCCTCCCGTGCAGCCAGGGGGTCAGTCTTGGCGGCCAGCAGCGCCCGCGCCTCTCCCGCACGAAGTCGGGCATCCGAGAGGGACAGGGCAGCATCCCCACGCGCCGGCCCAAGGCCCATGTCGCGGCGCTTCCCGTTGAAGGTGTAGCGCAGCACCCAAGACGCGGATGACTTGCCCACAACCAGCATCAAACCGGCGCCATCGGTGTAGGTGCCCGGCTTGGCGTTCTTCACCTCCATAGCGGTCAGAGGGTCGGGCTTTCTCGGCATGCAGCGTCTCTCCGGTAATGAAGAAGGTTCATCCTTCCCCACTACGTTCCCCACTACATATGCGCGGTTTGGTGCGATTTCAAGCGAATTGCGGCGAACGATGGGGAAGGCCCATTTCCGAAAAATGAGGCAAAAGCTGCCACTGTCTGCGGTTTGTCTGAACCGTGGCGGCCTGGGGCGAAAAGTTATCAGGCGGACACCCTGTCCGCCATCCATCATCAGTAACTCCCTGATAAATCGAAGATGCGGGTGGGTCCATGACCGGCAATCCCAACATTCGTCCCAACGGAGCGGGGTGTGGTGGGCGATGTGGCAGGCTTGCCCCCTCCACCACCAGTTCGGATACGACGCACCGGATCGAAAACGGCTGGTGAATGAGTTGGAAGCGGCGCTGCTACCCGGCAACTTCGAGGGTTTCGTCGAGACGGGATCCGGAACGAAGCTGCTCCAGGCACTTCGGGTGAGGAGCAGCACCCAAGCGGGACCCCCATCATCTGCCGAATTCGCTATATTTATCAACGAATCGGATCACGTTCGGCATGGGCATCCATTCGGATGCCGATTCACAGGCTGGGGGCGCTCACTTTGTTGTGAACCGCACTCGGAGCATTCACGGACGGTTAAACAGAAGCGGGTGAGATTCGGGAATGTCGGATTCTCCTCTGCCCACCCTGGACGGTTTCGTGCGTGGCAATTACCAGCCCACGACGTTTCTGGACCGCGGCGTCAGCCTGCCCTTCACCACGCCGCTTCTGGTGGGTGCGCGAATGCGCCTGGCGGAGCGCGACGGGGTGGAGCTGATCATCCCCAACCCAAGCGGTGGGCGCGGCTTCTACATCGTGCCCTGGATCGCGATGCCAGATATTTGCAGCCCGACACTGCATGACCGCAGGCTGTGGGGTCTGCTCGCGGAAGAACCAGTGGCCACCCCCGAAGCAGTGCGCATCGCCACCCGCCGTGTGATGAGTGAGGGCTATGCCGGGCGTGCCGCCGCCGCGGCCGCCACGGCGGCTGACGGCAACCGTGCCGCCGACCGGACGCGGGCCAACTTCCTGATGTTGCTGCGGCTGATCGAGCGTACCGAATCGCCGGAGGAAAGCGTCGTGCCACCGTTGCGCGATGCGCCTCAGAAGCTGGAGTGGCGCGCCAAGCGCTCGCTGGCGCGTGCCGTCCCGCTGCTGGGCCTTGAGAGCGATGATATCGCCACCTGCATGGAGGAGGTTGCCGGCGCGCTTCAGGATGTCGGGATCGCGGGCGATCCCAAGCCGGCCCGCGCAAGGCGCCAGATCACGGAGATCGAAACCCTGGTACGCGAGGTATCGGCCTGGGCCGCAGACACGCCCGCCGCCCAGGATAGCGCGGTGGCCGCGGTGATCGTGGAAGCGGCGCGACTGACGCTCGATTGCTGCGCTCGTGTCATGGCTGATCTGGACAGCAAGTTCGGCGATATCCTGATATTGCTGCGGCAATGGGTGCGGGATCCCGCGCCGCTGCGCCAGCTGTTGGCGCGGCCCGATTGGCTGCTGGATGGCTGGTCCATGATCTGCGGGATGTGGCGCGATGCGCCTGAGGAGGCGCGGTTGAGCATCAGCCGCGATATCGCCATGCTGGTCCCTGTGCTCCCGCGCGAGGCCGAGACATGGTCAGGCATAAGCGCAGAGTGGGACCGCCCGGTGCTGCTGCGGCGCAAGGTCCGCACCCTGGAGGATTGGCGCACGGGACGCATTGTGGGCATCACCGAGGTCCGCGAACGCGCACTGGCGCTGGAGCCATGAACGCAAGCAGTTCCGCGAGCCGCCAACTGCGGCAGGCCATGACCGTCGCCTCGGACGGCGCGCTCAGCCGCGTCGTTGCCATGCTGGAGCAGGCGGACAACCTCGAGGGAGCGGGCGATCTGCTCCAGCCTGTTCGTGACAGGCTGCGACGCATCCGGCCGCGCCGGCGGCTCAAGCTGGTTCGCCTCCTCTTCCTGCCGCTGGAAGGCTGCATAGTGGATGCGCAATCCTGGCAGCGCGGGTCCAACCAGCTGCCGCGCAGCGTGCTGCGGGTCTTCGGCCAGCAACTGCGCGACGCGGAGCCGGCGCAATGGCAGGCCCTGGAGCAGGCGGCACACGACCGATGGATGGATGAGCAGGGTTGGGTGGGCCAGCTGGGCCGCCCGCTCTGGGCATTGGCCGCGCGCGCCATGCCTGAGCAACCGCCGCCCGAATGGCAGGCCGAAACCGGGCTGAAGCCCGAACACCACGCGTCGCTGCTACGGCTTTGCATCGGTGTCTGGCGTCAGGCCAGCCCATTATGGGACGCAGTTGAAGCTGGTGCGGACATGACCCTTCCCGTTCTGCAGAGCGCCATCAAGCCAAGCCTGAATGATGAGGGCATTCTCAGCGCCTGTCTGGCCACGCTGATGCATCAAAGCCCGACCCCGTGGCAGGTCGCGGCGGATGCGGGTGCCATTGGGCCGCTCCCGCGGTTGGTGGCGGAACGCGCACTGGATGGCTTTATCGAGAGTTCCGTGCCGGAGATCAGCGCAGCGGCGCCTGCTGCCTCGGCCGAGCGCGCGGAGCATTTCGCCGATGTCTGGGAGGCATTGGAAAACGGCTCGACCCAAGGCCGGCCCGAGCGGCGGCAGCGTCTGCGCCAACTGCGCAACGAGATCGATCAGAGCTGCCGCACCGCCTATGCCGCCGCGCTGAAGGCGCAGTTGATGGCCCCCATCGCAGAAATGGTCGGCGCTGCCACTGATGCCGAGATCATCGCGCTCGAGGATCGCGCGCGGGGCGTTCGCCGGCTCGCCCTGGCCGGACGCAGGATCGGCGGACGCGCGGCCTATGACCAGATGGAGGCTGATATAGCCAGCGCCATTGAAGGGATCATGGCCAATGACAACGCTGCCGACCTCAACACGATAGACGCGGCGCGCCTGGTCGAAATCCTCTGCGGCTCGGACGCGGGGGCAAAGCTCCTGAGCGCGCCTGGCCTTGTCGGAGGTCGCAACACCTAAGAGGCCACGCGGGTGACACGCCCCAGCCGGTGAGTCCGACCCCGCGGTGCTCGCCGGATGGATAGGTCGGGAGCCACCCAGCTTTATGCGCAGACCAGCAAGTCAAGAAGCTTCCTGGTCCACGATATCCATCTGCCGCGCACGCGGCCGCTTCTCGGATCGTTTGGCAAAGCCTCCATGCAGAGGGCGGGCGGATACAGGACTTCCTCACCCGCCCATCAAGCGCCTCAACGGCGATATCAAGTGCCGCACCGATGTCGTCGGCGCATGTTTCCGAACGCTTGAGCGCCGGAGGCGATCGAAGCAATCACCCGCCTGATCGGCGCCATTCTGCTGGAGCAGTCCCAAGAATGGGCTACCCAGCCTGCCCGCCCTGGCAGGGTAACGCGGCGGCCCAGCTCGCCCAGGAGCACAAAACTCCTACATCACGCCGTGGGACAGGATCGGCATCGGCGCGCGGAGCAAAGGCGGGGCCATCCCAGCGCGGCCGCGGCCGCGGCAGAGCAGGCGCGCCCGGCTGGGGTGTTCATCGATGACGGCAATCCCTGATGCCGGTCCCGGCCACCTTTTGGCGCATCTGCCACACAACCATAGGGCGTATTGCTGAATTCCCACGCAAATGTTTCAAAATCTCATAACATATTGAAAAATCGAAAAAAAAGAACGGTTTCAGCGCTCAAGCTCCAGCGAAACAGTTCTCAAAAATACGTCCAATGGAATTTAACGCTTCCTTAAGACCGAAAAACACGGCATGAACGTCGCAATTCTGATCTGCGCATCTAGTTTTGAGGTTCGACCCATGGCCCCCCAACCGACCGTCTCCTTCCTCAATGGCGCAACCCTGGACAGCCTCATCGGCACCCAGGTCACCACGACGCTGCGCTTCGACAACACCGCATCGGGCACCGATGTCGGCTACGCGCCCTTCATCAACCTCATCCTGCCGACCAATGGCGCGGATGGCCCGGGTGCGGGCAACAGCCCGGTCAATGATGGCGTCACCTTTGTCTCGGCCCAGTATCTCGGCGCGGACCTCGAAGTTGTGTCGCGGGAGTTCCCTACCTCCGGCGTGGTGAACCACCCCTTCGCCAAGCTGCCCTCCGGCGCGCCGATGACGGTGACCGGCACGCCCGGCACCACGCTGCTGGTGCTGAAACTGCCTTTCGGCAGCTTCACCACCACGCAGACGCCCGCCAACATCGAGCTCAAGCTCAACATCTCCAACCTGGCCGATCTCAACGCGCCGCTGCCGATTCAGGCCACTGCCGGCTTCGCCTTCGGTGCCGATGCGCTGGACAACACCGCAGCCGACCCCGTGATCCTGGGCACCGCTACCACCCAGACGCTGAACCCCACCGTCGCCAAGCTCGACAAGATCTATAGCGGCCCCGAGCAGGAGACCGCGACCGGCCCCTCCTATGAGCGCATCTGGCAGGTGCAGGCGAATTTCGCGCCTGGCCAGCCCTTCACCAATGTCACGCTGACCGACCGCGTGCCCGATGGCGTCATCATCGTCGGCACCCCGCGCCTGCATGATGGCGCGGGCAATGTGCTGCCCGGCAGTGTCAGCGTCACTGGCCTTTATGGCAGCCAGGTCATCACCGCGGTCTTCGACGGCACCATCATCGGCGGCGCGGTGAAGCCGACGCTGGAATTCAACTGGTATGTCACGGAATTCCTCTCCACCGGTGCGCCGGTGCTCGACCCCGATGACGGCACATTCCACCCGCTGCTGAACGACGCCAAGCTGGTTTCCAGCTGGAACCCGATCGACGGCCGCGACCCGATCACCAGCACCACCATCGACCCCGCCGGGCCCGAGGACATCGTCACCGCCAAGTCCATCGCCATCCAGAAGGGTGTCGCGCTGGTCAATGGCGATGCCGACAGCAATGGCGTGCCCGACTGGCAGCCCGGCGGCACGCTGCAATACACGCTGGCCGGCCAGGTTTCGAACTACTTCGAGATGAAGGAGCTCAACGTCTATGACACGCTGGGCGACGGCCAGACCTTCAACGCGGGCTTCACCCCCACCATCGTGATCCGGGAAGGTGGGGTGCCGATCTACACCGGCCCCGTGCAGTACACGCTCGATGCCAAGGGTACCGACGGCAAGACGCCCGTTACCTTCCATGTCTCCAACACGCTGATCGCCAATGGCCAGGACGGTGTCCTGGACGGCAATGGCGGCGTGCTGGGCGATGTGCCGCACGCCACCGACTACAACCAGGCGACGGTGCTGATCACCTTCCAGTCCACGCTGGACATGAACTGGACCGGCCCGGTGCCCGGCGACGATCGCGTCGACCAGGGCGACCGGGTGGGCAACACTGCGGATTTCGGCGGCGATGTCTTCCTGACCGAAATCGAGCGCCGCGACGACAGCAGCGCCGGCGTCTCCCTGCCGATCAACGACATCGGCAAGTCGATCAACGTCGATAAGTCGATCTACGCGATCAACGGCGATACCTCGCAGGGCACCAACAGCCTCGCCATCAAGCCGCTGATCCAGGCCGGCGACCTGGTCACCTACCGCATCAAGCTCGATATCCCGCTGACCTCCAGCCACGACGTCACGCTGAAGGACTTCCTGCCGCTGCCGGTCTTCCTGGCCAATGACCCGGACGCGAATGGTGTTGCCAGCGGCTTCACCTATGCCGGCATCACCAATACACCGGGTGCGGGCGAGTGGTCGCTGATGACGTCCGACCAGCTGCGCATCAATGCGCCGGGCGTGATCGCGGGTGTGTCCGTCACGCAGGATGCCGTCGGCAATTCCGTGCTGTGGAATTTCGGCGACATCATCAACAACGCCTATCCGCGCACGCTTCTGGACATGCTGTTCACTGTGCGTGTGAACGACAGCCCCCTCGGCGACGGCCTGCTGCTGACCAACCAGGTCACCATCACCGAGACCAACAGCTTCAACGCTGTCTTCGAGGAGAATGACATCATCCAGTTCGTGCTGGGTGAGCCGCGCCTGAAGATCACCAAGGGCGTGGTCGCGGAGAACAACACCGCCGCCGGCTACACGGTCAACGCCACCACCAATGGCAGTGAGGTCGGCCCCGCCGGCGTCACCTGGAATGCGCCGGGTTCCGCCACGCCCTTCAGCGGCACCATCACCAGCGCGGGGCTCGCCTCGCGCCCGGTGGATGCCGACCTGTTCCAGGCCGATGCGCGTGACACCGTCACCTTCGCCGTGGTGCTGGAGAATATCGGCTCCGCCTCCCGCGGTGCCTTCGACACGCTGATCCGCGACACCATTCCCACCGGCTTCACCCTGGGTGCTGTGCCGTTGAACCTGAATGTGGTGGACGGCACCGGCGCCACGGTGGCCTATACCGGCGCGCCCGCCGACCTATTCACCACCGGCATCGAGCTGCTGGACCCCGACGCGCGCCAGGGTGCCGTCGGCGCCTTCAGCCTGACCAGCGGCAAGAATATCGTGGTCATCACCTATGACTTGCGGCTGGACGACAATGTCCCGGTGATGGAGCGGCTGGTGAACACCGCCACCACCGCCGACTACGCGGCCGAGGAAGGCGGGGAGAACCGCACCGCCACCGACAACCTGCCCGACAGCAACACCGCCTTCGTCGAGATCACGCCCAAGATCGGCAAGGAGGTCATCGCCAGTTCCAATCCGGATACCGGCAACACCGAAGGCAATGACGACTTCGCCGACTTGACGATCGGCGAGACCGTCACCTGGCGCGTGACTGTCACGGTGCCCGAGGGTGTCTCGAAGAACCTGACCATCCGCGACGTGCTGCCCGGCGGTGTGGGTGCCTCCACCAGCGGTCCCTTCGAGTTGGTGAGCGTAACCACGGCGACCGTGGGTTCCAACATCACCGGCAGCGGCGTGCTCGCCGGCAGCACCGGCGTGATCAGCAACAGCAATGGCGATGCCTGGATGGACACGGTGGTGTTCAGCTTCGGCGACGTCACCAACGCGCCCGACAATGTGGAGAACGCGGCCGACCAGATCAGCTTCGACATCACCGCCAGCGTGCTGGACACGCCGGGCAATGTCCGCGGCCAGACCGAGACCAACATCGCCACCGTCAGCGTCACCGACAGCATGGGGGCGGTGAAGAACACCTCCGTCACCTCCTCGGTGGAGCTGGTGGAGCCGCAGCTCGCCATCACCAAATCGGTCGCGAACCTGACGCAGCCTTCGCTGACCAATGCCGGCACCGGCAATGCCAGCGGCGATGCCAATGACGTGTTCCTGTACACGGTCCGGCTGCAGAACCGCGGCGGTGACGCCA
>JAPLOK010000336.1 GCA_026400775.1 Alphaproteobacteria bacterium
CTGCTGGATGGCGCGGAATGGCTGGGGGCGCCCGGCCTACCGCTGGCACTCGTCATCGCGCCCACCCGGGAATTGGCGCTGCAGGTCGCCACCGAATTGAAGTGGCTCTACGCCGAGGCACGCGGGCAGATCACCACCTGCGTGGGCGGCATGGACCCGGTCGCCGAACGCCGCATGCTGATGCGCGGCACGCATATTGTGGTCGGCACGCCCGGTCGCCTGCGCGACCATATCGACCGCGGCAATCTGGAGCTTTCGGCGCTGAAGGCCGTGGTGCTGGATGAGGCCGATGAGATGCTGGATATGGGCTTCCGCGAGGAGCTGGAAGCCATCCTGGACGCGGCACCTCCCACCCGCCGCACGCTGATGTTCAGCGCCACCGTGCCCAAACCCATCGCCGAGATGGCGCGGCGCTACCAGAAGGATGCGCTGCGGCTCGCGGTCTCCACCGGCGGCGAACAGCATGGCGATATCGCGCACCAGGCCACGCTGGTCGCCCCGCAGGACATGGAGCGCGCAGTGGTCAACGCGCTGCGCCTGCTGGACCCGACCTTGGCGATGGTGTTTGCCGGCACGCGCGCGGAAGTGGCGCGGCTGTCGGGCAGCCTGACGGAGCGCGGGTTTTCCACCGTCGCACTCTCGGGCGAAATGTCCCAGGCGGAGCGCAACCGCGCCCTGCACCTGCTGCGCGATGGCCGGGCGCGGGTCTGTGTCGCGACCGATGTCGCAGCCCGCGGGCTGGACCTGCCGGACCTGGCACTAGTCATCCATGCCGATCTGCCGCGGGACCCCGAAACACTGACGCACCGTTCCGGCCGCACCGGGCGCGCCGGGCGCAAGGGCACGTCCTTGCTGATGGTGCCGCTGCCCAAGCGCCGCATCGCCGAGCGGCTGTTGCAGGCCGCGCGCATCAACGCCGCCTGGGTGCCCGCGCCGGATGCCGATGCGGTGCGCGCGCGTGACGCCGAACGCCTGCTGGAACGCGCCCGCGCGCTGGCAGCCGAAACGCCGGAAGAGGCCGATGCGGCGCTGGCCGCGCAATTCGACGCGCCCGCCCCGGCCCTGGCCGCAGCACTGATCAAGCTGCTGCGCGGCCCGCTGCCCGCGCCGGAGGAACTGGCCAATATCTCCCAGCGCGCCGCGCCCGTCGCCCCGCGCCGGCACGAGAGCGGCGCTGTCTGGTTCCATTGCGATGTGGGCCGGCAGGATGGCGCCGACCCGAAATGGCTGCTGCCCTTCCTGTGCAAGCGCGGGCATGTGACGCGCGATTCGATCGGTACCATCCGCATCCTGTCGCGGGAGACGCAGTTCGAGGTGGCCGCCGATGTGGCGCATCGCTTCCTCGAGGCCGCCAACCGCGCCGAGGGCAAGGATGCCGAGGTGCGCGTGGAACCCATGCAGCCCATCCCGCGCGCGGGTCCGCCGCCCCGGTCTGCGGCACCGGAGCGGCGTCCTGGTAAGCCGCTTTATCCGCGGCCGAAGCCTAAGAGCAGGTGATCCGGATGGCCTGCGCCACCTGCGCGGGGCTGGGCGCACCGGTGCCCGCTGCGTTCTGCACCGTGGTGTAGCCCAGCGAGATCCGCTCTGACTGCCAGGCGGCGAGGCTGCGCACGCGGTGCGGATCGGGGCGGCCGTGCAGGCCGTTGTGTCGCACCTCCAGCGTGTAGGACACCGGCTGGCCGCGGCTGTTGCGCAGCTGCAGGAAGAATTCCACCCGCGCCGAGGAACCGTTGCTGGTCACCGTCTGGTAAACGCTGTCGGCCACCAGGTGGCCGCCGCAGAACTGCGTGCCGGCCTGGGCAGGGGCGGCGAGGGCGAAAGCGGCGGCGGCGATGGTGGCAAAGCCGGCGCGGCGGGCGATTGGGGTCATGGTTCGGTCTCCTGTTCCTGTGTCGGGGCGGTCCGGGATGGGCCGTCCTGATAGGCAGAAGATGGCAGGGTGGAGCGATAGGTGTGAGACGGGTGTTTCGATCCAGACGATAGATTTAGACTATCGATTATGCCGAGAGAAACTCCACCTTCGCGCCCTCAAACACCCCGCAACTCAAGGGCCCACCAAACACCGCGCCGCTGTCCAGGTTAATGCGGTTGGCGTGGCGTTCCGGTTCACGACCACGGGTGGGCGTGTGGCCATGGACAATGATCGCGCCGTGATCCGCATCGCTGTCCAGGAAGGGGCGGCGGATGCGCAGCAGGTCCTCGCGGTCCTGCGCGTCAAGCGGCACGCCGGGCCGCACACCGGCATGCACGAAGACATACGGGCCGGCGCGATGGGTCAGCGCCAGGCCCTGCATCCAGGCCAGGTCTGCCTCCGGCAGGCGCCAGGCGCTGCGCGGGCCTTCCGGGTCGCAACCCCAGGAGCGCAAGGCCGTGTCCCCGCCATAGGCAATCCAGTCGGCACAGGCCGCGCCATCGCCCGACAGCGCGGCCAGCGCGGTGGCCTCATGGTTCCCCATCAGGTTCACGCAAGGCAGGTCAGAGGCACGCAGAAAGGCCACCACGCCCGCGGAATCGGGGCCGCGATCGATGTAGTCGCCCAGATGCACCAAGCTGAAACGCCGGCATGGGTGCGACTTCAGATCGGCACGGATCGTGCCGTGCAAGGCGCGCAGCTTGTCCAGGCAGCCATGGATGTCGCCGATGGCGTAGATGCGCTCGCCGGCGGGCAGCATCATCGCGCCGACGCGCTCGCATCACTGCGGGTGGTGCCGGCGCGCTGGGCCAGAGCGGCGGCCATAAATTCATCGAGGTCGCCATCCAGCACGGCGTCGGGGTTGCCCTTTTCCAGATTGGTCCGCAGGTCCTTCACCAGCTGGTAGGGCTGCAGCACGTAGTTCCGGATCTGGTGGCCCCAGCCGATGTCGGTCTTGCCGGCCTCAATGCCGTCAGCCACGGCTTCGCGCTTGCGCAGCTCCAGCTCGTAGAGGCGCGCCTTCAGCATATCCATCGCGATCACGCGGTTGCGGTGCTGGCTACGATCCTGGGTGGAGGCAGCGACAATCCCAGTCGGGATATGCGTGAAACGCACGCCGGATTCGGTCTTGTTGACGTGCTGGCCACCGGCGCCGGAGGCACGGAAAGTGTCGGTCTTGAGATCGGCGGGGTTGATCTCGATCTCGATCTTGTCGTCGATCACAGGGTACACATAGACGCTGGCGAAGCTGGTCTGGCGGCGCGCCGCGGCGTCAAACGGGCTGATGCGGACCAGGCGGTGCACGCCGGTTTCGGTCTTCAGCCAGCCATAGGCGTTGGGGCCGGTCACTTGCAGCGTGGCGGATTTCAGGCCGGCCTGCTCGCCTTCGGATTCCTCGGTCAGCGCCGCCTTGTAGCCATGCGCTTCAGCCCAGCGCATGTACATGCGCAGCAGCATTTGCGCCCAGTCCTGCGCCTCGGTGCCGCCAGCGCCGGCATTGACTTCCAGGTAGGCATCATTCGCGTCCGCCTCGCCCGAGAGCAGGCTTTCGATCTCGCGGCGCTTGGCGTCGGCGGCGAAGGCGTGCAGGTCGGCCACGGCGGCATTCGCGGTGTCCGCATCGCCCTCGGCCTCGGCCAGTTCGATCAGTTCCATCGCGTCGGCCACGCCGCGTTCCAGGGCGAGTACGCCCTTGATCTGCGTGTCCAGCCTGGTGCGCTCGCGCATCACCTTCTGGGCCTGGTCGGCCTTGTTCCACAGCGTCGGGTCTTCGACGAGGGCGTTCAGTTCCTCGAGGCGGCGATTGGCGGCATCCCAGTCAAAGATGCCTCCTCAGCAGGGACACGGAGGCCGTGATCTGCTCGTGCAATTGGGTGGCGTCAGCGCGCATGCGGGGGTGTATCCAGGATCAGGGGCGGCGGGGCAAGACGCCCCGCCGATGATGCGTGCCCTGCCACCCCTGATGGGGGGCAGGCCACGCCTATGCGCTCAGCGCTTCCACCATCCGCGCTTCTTCGGCGCATCGGCCAGCGCCTCCACCGGCACGGGCTGCACCGGGGGGGCGATGACCGGCTCGGGCGGCGGCGGCGGGGCCTCGACCACCGGCGCGACCACAGGGGGCGGCGGGGGCGGAGCCGGTTCCGGCACAGGCGCGGGTTCGGCCACGGGGGCCTCGGCCACCGGGGCAGGCTCGGGCGCAGGCTCGGGCGCAGGCTCGACCATCACGGGCGCCGGCGGCGGGGCTTCCACCACGGGAACCAGCACGGGCGGCGGCGTGGGCATGGTGCGGCGCACCGCGGCTTCCTCGGCCGCGCGTTCGGCGGCGGCCACCGCGGCCATGATCGGGTCCACGGAATCCGCGAAGGGATTGGCGGGCGTGGGGCCTGCATAGCGCGGCGCGGGCGCCGGGCGCGGCGGGGGCGGGGCTTCCTCCGGCGCTTCGTCCTCGGCGGCGTCGTCGCCGGCGTCATCCTCGGTGCTGGTCGCACCTTCGGGCATGCCCTCGCGCCGGCGACGACCACCGCGACGGCCGCGGCGGCGGCGCGGGCGGTCATCGCCAGGCGCATCATCCTCGGCGGGCGCGGCGCCCTCGGCGGCTTCGGCGGGCTCGGCCGGCTCGGCGGCATCCTCAGCCGGGGCTTCGGCATCGCCTTCGGCGCGTGCCGCACCCTCGGCCGGCTGGCCCTCGCGCCGGCCGCCACGGCGGCGGCGGCGGCGGCGGCGGGTCTCACCCTCGGCGGCGGTTTCGCCCGGCACGGCCTCGTCCTCGACCTCGACCGCCTCGCCCTCCTCGAAGGGTTCCTCGGCCAGGGTCTCGATGCGAATGGCGCTGGGGGCGCGGTCCTGTTCGATGGCGCGCGGCTCGGCGTTGCGCAGCTTCTCGATGCGATGCGTGGCGGTGCCGGTCAGCGTGTCATCCACGCTGAACTGGATGCCCATGCCGAAGCGTTCCTCGATCTGCATCAGCCGGTCGCGCTTGCGGTTCAGCAGATACATCGCGACCTCGGGGCGCACATGCACCATGATCTCGGCGGCGCGGCGCTTGGCGCCTTCCTCCTCGATGGCGCGGATCACCTGGATGGCGGTGCTTTCCGGGCTGCGGACCAGGCCGCGGCCGGCGCAATGCGGGCAGGTGATGAAGGTCTGCTCCATCAGGCTGGGGCGCAGCCTCTGGCGCGACATTTCGAGCAGCCCGAAATGGCTGATGCGGCCCACCTGGATGCGCGCACGGTCCTGGCGCAGCGCGTCCTTCAGGCGGCGTTCGACGGCGTTGTCGTGCTTCGACGCATCCATGTCGATGAAGTCGATGACGATAAGGCCCGCCAAGTCTCGCAGGCGCAGCTGACGCGCGATTTCATCGGCCGCTTCGAGGTTGGTACGATAGGCCGTGTCCTCAATGTTGCGCTCACGCGTGGAGCGGCCGGAGTTCACGTCGATCGCGACCAGCGCCTCGGTCTGGTTGATGACGATGTAGCCGCCGGATTTCAGCTGCACGGTGGAATTGTGCATCGCCTCCAGCTGCGCCTCGACGCCGTGGCGCGCGAAGAGCGGCATGGGACCGTCGCGATACAGGTGTACCTTGCGCGCGGCATCGGGCATCAGCATGCGCATGAAGTCGCGCACCTGGCCGTAGGCGTCCTCGCCCTCGACCAGGATTTCCTCCGCATCGCGCGCATAGCCATCGCGGATGGCGCGCTTGATGAGGTCGGCTTCCTCGTAGATCAGCGCGGGTGCCACGCTGGCCAGCGTGCGTTCGCGGATGGAATCCCACAGCCGCAACAGGCTCTCGCAGTCGCGTCGGATTTCCGGCTTAGGGCGTTGCGCGCCGGCGGTGCGCACGATGATGGACATGCCGGAGGGCAGGTCCAGCTCCTCGATCACCTCGCGCAGGCGGCGGCGATCGGTCATGGAGGTGATCTTGCGCGACACGCCACCGCCGCGCGGGCTGTTGGGCATCAGCACGGAATAGCGGCCGGCCAGCGAAATATAGGTGGTCAGCGCGGCACCCTTGCCGCCGCGTTCCTCCTTGACCACCTGGATCAGCATGATCTGGCGGCGCTTGATGACTTCCTGGATCTTGTAGTTGCGCAGGAATCGCGGCTGGGCGCGGCGCTGGGCGCGCTCCTCGGCGGCGGCTTCTTCTTCCTCGTCCTCTTCGTCGTCTTCCTCGGCCGCGGGTGCGGCTTCGATGGGCTCGCCGCCGAGTGTCTCGGGCGGGGCCATGTCCTGCTCGATGGAGACCACACGGCCAGTGTGTTCGTCTTCCCCGGCGGGGGCTTCGGCGACGGCGGTGTCGGTCGGCGCGGGTGCTTCGATGGGCGCGGCCTCGGCCACGGTCGCAGCCTCGGCGGCCGGCTCGGCCACGGCGGCAACCGGTGCATCGCCCGCAGGCTCCGCCACCGCCTCGGCCAAGGCCGCTTCCAACCCGACCTCCACACTGCGCCGCTGCTCGGCCATGCTCAGCTTGCGCGCGCGGCGTTCGGCGCTGCGCTGGGCGGCGCGCTCCTCCTCCTCGGCCTCTTCGCGGGCTTCGGCTTCCTGCGCCTCGATCAGGCGCTGCCGATCGGCGGTCGGGATCTGGTAGTAATCCGGGTGGATTTCGCCAAACGCCAGGAAGCCGTGCCGGTTCCCGCCATATTCGACGAAGGCCGCCTGCAGGCTGGGTTCTACCCGGACCACTTTGGCCAGGTAGATATTGCCTTTCAGCGGGAGTTTATTGGCGAATTCAAGGTCGAATTCTTCAAGCCGTGAACCGTCCAGCAGCGCCACGCGGGTTTCTTCCGCGTGGGATGCGTCGATCAGCATCCGCTTTGTCATGAAATTGCTCCGGGCCGGGCCGCGCAATGGCGTATCCACAGCCGCAAGGGGTCGGTGGGACCGAGCAGGAATCGCGTTCAGATCTCAGGCATGCCATCACGGCGTGCGCAATCCTTGGCTCGGGCGGGGCGGCCTGGTGGCGCGCACCGCAATCTCTGGTCGCCGGCACCGCGTTGCGGCGGCGGGCGATGGCGGCGGCTGGTGTCTGAACCAACCTCCGCACGCGGGCGCCGCTGAGGCGGGGGCACGGCGAAATCCGGAGTTTTCCGGAAGGCCAAGTCCTTGCGCGGCGTCCCGTCTCGGGGGCGGCCGCGGCCACATCATGCGCCCATCGCGCTCATCGCCAGGGCATCCCACCATACCAGCAGCCCCCCCGCCCGCAAGGCCATAAATGACAGTCGCGTATCGATAGCTGCGCAAGGCTGCCGCAGCGCCGGCAGAGTTTGCCTCAATATCAAGCGGTTGCGCCCGGCCACCGGGGCGCGGAAGCCACAGCACAGAACACGAACAAAACCACTGCACATCTGCCAAGGATCGGTTAGTATAATTGTGTCGCATCGGGGGGTGCGGCTGGGGATGACCACCACACGACGTTCCTTGCTGGGCGCGGCGCTGCTTGCCGCATGCGCGACGCCCGCGTTGGCACAGACACGCCGTCCGCCGCGCGATGGCACGCGCGCGGCGTTGCCACTGGTCATGCTCGACCCCGGCCATGGCGGCGCGGACCCCGGCGCGATCGGCGCCCAGGGCACGCTCGAAAAGCGTATCGTGCTGAGTGTCGCGCTCGACCTGCGCCGCCGCCTGGAAGCCACCGGCCGATGCCGCGTGGCGCTGACGCGCAGCAGCGACGTATTCGTGCCGCTGGGCGCCCGGGTGGACGCCGCGCGCAACCGCGAGGCCGCGCTGCTGCTGTCCATCCACGCCGACAGCGCGCCGCCGGGCATGGGCGGCCGCGCCCGCGGCGCCAGCATCTACACCCTGGGCGAAACCGCCTCCGACCCGTTCTCCGCCGCGCTGGCCCGGCGCGAAAACCTGGCCGACCGCGCCGGCGGGCTGCGCCTGCCCAGCGTGCCGCCGGATGTGCAGCGCATACTGCTCTCGATGATGCGCGCCGAGACGCAGCAGGGCAGCGAGCGCGTGGCCCGCACCACGCTGGCCGCACTGTCCGACGACATTCCGCTGCTGACCAACCCGCATCGCCGCGCCAGCTTCGTGGTGCTGAAGGCGCCGGATGTACCGAGCGCGCTGGTCGAGGTGGGCTTCCTGTCGCACCCGCAGGATGAGGCGCTGCTGAACCGCCCGGCCTGGCGCGGGCGGGTGGCGGGGGCGCTGGCGGAAGGTTTGGTGGCGTATCTCGGTCGGCGGGTGGTTACATAACCCACGCGTATGATGACCATGCCTAACCGCGATTGGATATAACAGCCACACAAGCGCACCTCTCCGTCACCGAGGAGGCGACACACCGCCGCCCCGAGACAGACAGGAGAACCTCATGAACCGCTTCCTTATCGCGACCCTCGCCCTCACCGCCCTGGCGCTTCCCGCCATGGCGCAGGAGAACGCCCTCCCGCAAATCGTGCCGGACGGCGCCGGCAGCGATCATGTCGAATACGGCCCCGGCCCTCACGGCAACATCGTGGGCGGCGGCGCCGCCGTCATCACCGGCACCGAGGATGGACGCCCGGTCATCGAATATCGCGGCGCCGTCCGCGCCCAGACGCCCTCGCGCCCGGCCCTGGCGCCTGTGGTGCCGAACAGCCAGACCCATCAGGGCTGACCAGGTCTTGAGGCGCCCGCGTCAGCAGGCGTCCCAGGCGGTGAAGCGGCCGGCATCCGGAAGGGTGCCGGGCGTTTGCCGTTGTTGACGCACGCCCGCCCGCACCGCTTCATCCCGGCATGGACCGTTTCCAGGAAATGCTCGTCTTCCGCCGCGTGGTGGAGGCCGGCAACGTCACCCGCGCCGCCGAGGCGCTGCATGTCTCGCAGCCCGCTCTCTCCCGCACGCTGGCCGGCCTGGAAGCGCGGCTGGGCGTGGAACTGCTGCGCCGCACCAAGCGCGGCGTGCAGCCGACCGAGGCCGGGCAAGCCTTCTTCCGCGACGCGGTCGAACTGCTCGACCGGCTGGACGATGTGGAAGCCAATACCACCGCCAACCGCGCAGCCCTGGCCGGCACCATCCGGCTCGCCACCGCGACGCTGCTGTTCACCGGCGTGGTCGCGCCCATCCTGGGCCGCTTCGTGGCCGAACACTCCTCCGTGTCGATCGATGCCGCGGTGGGCAGTACCCATGTGGACATGCTGGCGGACAATATTGATCTGGCCTTGCGTGGCGGCCGGCCGGGCGCGCAGGATTTGAAGTTCCGCAAGCTCGGCGTGATCGAATTGGCGCTCTTCGCCTCGCCGGACTACCTGGCCCGCGCCGGCACCCCCACCACGCCCGAGGAACTCGCCGACCACACCTTGATCGGCGGCATCGGCCCCACCGCACGCGCCCATTGGCCACTGGAATCCGATGCCGGCCAGGCGCTCTCGATTCCGGTCGCGCTGCGGCACCATTGCGATGATTTGCAGGGCCTGATCGCCATGGCCGAGGCCGGCCTGGGCATCACCGTTTGCCCACCTTACATCGAGGCCGCCCAGCGCCTGCGACGCGTGCTGCCGGGCTGGCACCTGCCCGACAGCCCGGTCTTCGTGGTCTGGCCGGCGCAGCGGCACATGCCCGCGCGGGTTCGGGCGCTGCTGGATGCGCTGATCCGCGAGGTGCCGGCGCTGCTGGCCCGCCGATCATGAGCCATACGCATCAGGCCCATGGCTGACCGGCCGCTGAAGCCCGTTCACCCCCGCCCGGCCAGGAACGGCCTTGGATCCACCGGCTGCCCGCCGCGCCGCAATTCCACGTACAGCGCGGCATCCTGCGCCGGCAGCAGGCCCACCGGTTCGCCCTGGATCACGCGTTCGCCCGTCCCGGCATCCAGCCGTTCCAGCCGTGCCAGCACCAGGTGCAGCCCGCCGCCGCAATCAATGATGATGATGTTGCCATAGCTGCGGAACGGCCCGGCAAAGGCCACCCGCCCAGCGCATGGCGCCGTCACCCGCGCGCGGGGCGGTGCCGAGACGGTCATGCCGCGCGCCGGCCCGCCATCCCCCGCGGCGCCGAATTCGCGCGTGACCTGCCCCGCCACCGGCAGGCCGGAGGCCGCGCGTGGCCCCAAGCGGGCGGGTTCGCGGGCGGGTTCGCGCGCCGCCTCGCGCTGGGCGGCGGCGCGGGCGCGATCGGCGGCCTCGCGCTCGCGCTCCAGCCGGGCCACCGCCTGTTCCAGATCCTGGGCACGGGCCATGGCTTCGCGCGCGCGGCGCTGGGCGGCTTCCTGTTCAGTGGTAAGCGCGGCGCGGCGGGCGCGGGCCTGGTCCAGCGCGCCATCCAGCCGGGCATTGCTGCTGCGCGCCTCCGCCCGCGCCTCGGCCAGGCGCCAGGCTTCGGCGGCCGAGGCCGTGGCGGCGGCGGATGCGCGTTCGGCCGCGGCGCGATAGGCCTCGGCCTCGGCGCTGGCATGGCGGATCAGCGCCTGCATGGCCAGCAACCCACGCAGCGCATCGCCGGGTGGCGCGGGAACGGCCAGCATGGTCTCGGCGGGCCAGCGTTCCAGCCGGTGCAGCAAGGGCAGCAGCGGCGCCACCGCATCGGCGCGCGCCAGGCGCTCCAGATCGGCGGCGCGGGCGGCGGCATTGGCGGCGCGCGCGGCGGCTTCGGTCTGCATCAGCCGGGCCTCGGCATTCTGCACGGCGCGCGCGGCGACGACGCGGGATTCGGCCAGGCGCTGTTCCTCGGTGCGCGCGGCTTCGGCATCCCGGGCGGCGGCTTCAGCAGCGGCGGCCTGGGCTGCGGCATCGCGTCGCGCAGTGCGCGCATCGGCGGAGCTTGCGTCACGCGCCTGGCCCTGCACCTGCCCTTGGGCCGTCGCGGGCAGGGCCAGCAGCAGCAGCAGGGCCGCCAGGCGCATCATCCGAGCAAGGACTTTCCGGTCATCGCGGCGGGCTGCGCCAGGCCCAATAGCGCCAGCAGGGTGGGCGCGACATCGGCCAGCCGGCCATCATGCAGCGCCGCCCCCGCCGGGCCGCCCATCAGCAGCACCGGCACGCGGTTGAGCGTATGGGCGGTGTGCGGGCCGCCAGTTGCGGGGTCGCGCATCATTTCCGCATTGCCGTGGTCAGCCGTAACCAGCAGCGCGCCGCCCTGCGCGCGCACCGCATCGGCGATGCGGCCCAGGCCGGTATCCACCGCCTCCACGGCGCGGATGGCGGCGGAGAGATCACCGGTATGGCCCACCATATCGGCATTGGCGAAGTTCAGCACGATGAGATCATGGCCGCCGGCGCTGATCGCCTGCACGGCTTTTTCGGTCAGTTCCGGGGCGGACATTTCGGGCTGCAGATCATAGGTGGCGACCTTGGGGGAGGGCACCATGATCCGGTCCTCACCGGGCAGCACCGCTTCCTCGCCGCCATTCAGGAAATAGGTGACGTGCGGGTATTTCTCGGTCTCGGCCATGCGCAGTTGCGTCATTCCGGCGCGCGCGACGACCTGGCCCAGCAGGTCATCCATGGATTGCGGCGGGAACAGCGTGGTCAGGAAGGGGTCTAGCGCGGTGGAATACTGCGTCATGCCGATCGCGGCGGAAAAGCCTATGCGGCGGGCGCGTGCGAAGCCGGTGAAGCCGGGGTCCAGCAGGGCTGCCAGGATTTCGCGCACGCGGTCGGCGCGGAAATTGAAGCACAGCAGCGCATCGCCAGCGGCCATTCCGGCATAGCCGCCGATGATGCGCGGGGTGGCGAATTCATCCGTCTCGCCGGCGGCATGGGCGGCGGCGATGGCGTCCTGCGCAGTGGCGTGCGGTGCGCCGACGGCATCGACCATCGCGTCATGCCCGCGCTGCACGCGTTCCCAGCGATTGTCGCGATCCATGGCATAGTAGCGGCCGCAGAGCGTGGCGATGCACGCGCCTTCGGGCAACGCAGCTTCGAACCGGGCCAGGTATTCGGGCGCGGCCTGGGGCGGCGTGTCGCGGCCATCGGTCCAGGCATGCACGGCCACTTTCAGGCCGGCGGCGGTGGCGATGCGGGCCAGCGCGATGGCGTGGTCCTGGTGCGCATGCACGCCGCCCGGCGAGAGCAGGCCCACCAGATGCAGCGTACCGCGCAGCCCGCGCAAAGCCGGATGCGCGGCCAGCGAGCCATCGGCGATGGCAGTATCGATGCGCGGCAGATCCTGCATCACCACCCGCCCGGCGCCGAGGTTCAGGTGCCCCACTTCGCTATTGCCCATCTGCCCATCCGGGAGGCCGACATCGCGGCCGCAGGTGGCCAGCATGGCATGCGGGCAGGCATCCCACAGCGCGGTGAAGTTCGGCGTGCAGGCCTGGGAGACGGCATTGTCGGCCGGTTCGCGGCGCAGGCCCCAGCCATCCAGCACGACCAGCATTACGGGTTTCGGCATTGCATCCTCTGGCGGTTTTGCGCCGGGAATAGCCTGCATTGACGCGGGCCGGAACGGCCCGGCGGGCATTGATGCCGCGCGGGGGTCAGGCGTCCGGCTTGCGGGGCGTGAAGCGCGGCAGGGAGAGCGGCGCGCCGGCGCCCAGGAACATCTGCGGGCCAGAGGGCGGGTTCATGTTCTGCCGAACCTCCTCCCGCCGCACGCATTCGGCGGTGGACTGGCCAAGGGCGGCGGGCGCGGTGGCGCGCGCCATCTCGGCGATCAGGCAGCCATCATAGACCGTCACGGCGAATTGCGGCGCGCAGCCGAAGGAAGCGCGGTCAGGCCTCGCTGCGGTGTAGATGGCGCGGTTGGGGCGCGCCATCGGTTCTTGCGCGAAGATGCCGGTGTAGCAGCCGGAGGTGACCACCACCGTCGGCGCCTGGCCACAGCCCTGGGACAGCGCGCGGTCCAGCGCGGCGGGGCCGATCACAGAATTGGCCTCGGGCAGCACAAGGCCTGCGCCGCGATCGCCATGCATGGTCAGGAAGATGAAGCAGCCCTCACCGGCGGCGGGGCGCAGGCCGGCAATGGCGTTCAGCACCGCGCGCGGATCGGCGCGTTCGGCGCCGCGCTGGATGCGGTCGGGGCGGGCGGAAAAGGCGCGGATGGTGGTGGTGTTGCCGCCCTCGCGCAGGCCATTGCCCATGACCTCCACCGCGCGGTCCCAGACCTGGAGGCTGGCATCGCCGGCGACCAGCACCGCATGCCATCGCGTCGGCGCAATGGGCTGGACGGTGGGCTCCGACGGTGCGGAGGGAGGCGCCTTCTGGGCGGCGGCGGGCAGGGCTGCGAGCAGCAGGAGGAACAGCAAAGCCTTCATGCACGCAAAGCTACGACAGAAGGCGCCCGCCGCGCATCAGCCGATTGCGTGATCAATCCAGGCGAATGTTGTTGGCGCGCACCACGCGGCCCCAGGCCTCGGTCTCCTGCGCCAGCCAGGTCCGGAAAGGCGCGGGGCCCAGCGCGCGCACCTGTGCGCCGAGATCGGCCAGGCGGCGCGCATTTTCGGGCTCGGCCATGGCGGTGCGGAAGGCCTCATCCAGCCGTGCCAGCAGCGCGGGCGGCGTGCGGGCTGCGGCCAGCACGCCCTGAAAGGTGCCAGATTCAGCACCTGGCCAGCCGAGCTCGGCGAAGGTCGGCAGGTCATCGATGCGGGCGGGGCCGGTGACAGCGATGCCGCGCAGCCGGCCGTCACGCGTGAACGGCGCGGTGGCGGTGGCGCCATTGATGATCAGCTGCGCCTCGCCGCCGGTCACCGCCGCGATGGCCGCGGCACCGCCGCGATAGGGCACCTGCGTCAGCTCCGCGCCCCAATGCTGCGCGAGGATCAGCGCACCCAGGTGATTGGCCGCGCCGACGCCGGAATGCGCCACATTCACCGCCTGTGGGCGGGCGCGGGCCAGCGCCACCAGCTCGGCCGCGTTGCGCGCCGGCACGGCCGGGTGCACGGCCAGGATATAGGGCGCGTAGATGAGCAGGTTCACGGGGTCGAGGTCGCGCAGCGGGTCGAAGGGCAGGCGCGCATACAGGGCCGGTGCGGTGGCCAGCGCGCCGGTGTCGATCAGCAGCAGCGTGTGGCCATCCGGCGCACTGCGCGCCACGTATTCGGCGCCGATATTACCGGCCGCCCCGGTGCGGTTTTCCACCACCACCGGCTGGCCCAGTTGGCGCGAGACGGAGGGGCCCAGGATGCGCGCCAGGATGTCACTGGTGCCGCCGGGGGCGAAGGGCACGACCAGGCGGATCGGGCGGTCAAAGCTCTGGGCGCGAGCGATGGCGGGTACGGCCAAAAGGGCCGCGAGGGCGCGACGATGCATGCTGTGTTTCCTCCGTTTCGCGGCAGCATGCGCCGGTTGCGGCGCTATTCCAACCGCGCGCCGCTGCGGCGGATCACCTCACCCCAGCGGGCATGTTCGCTGCGCACCAGCGCCGGAATCTCGGCGGCCGGCATCCAGGGCAGCAGATCGAAGCCCAGTTCGACCAGGCGGCGCTGCACCGCCTGGTCCTCCAGCATGAGGCGCGTGGTCTCTTCCATGCGCGCCAGGATGGGCGCGGGCGTGCCGGCCACGGTGGCCACCGCGATCCAGGTGGTCATCTCGTATTGCGGGAAGCCCTGTTCCTGCATGGTGGGCACATCCGGCAGGAAAGGGTTGCGCGTGCTGGCGGTGACCGCGAGGGGCCGCAGCAGCCCGCCGCGAATGCCGGTGAGCAGGGTGGAGATGTTGTAGTATGCGAAATCCACCTCTCCCGACTGCACGGCCAGAATCCCCTGCGGCGCGCCGCGATAGGGCACATGCGTGACATCGATCTGCGCCTGCTGCGCCAGCAGCGCCGAGGAGAGGTGATGCGTGCTGCCCACGCCCCCCGAGGAATAGGTCAGCCGCCCCGGCTGCGCGCGGGCTGCGGCCAGCAGATCCGCCAGGCTGCGGATGGGCGATGCCGTGCGCACCACCAGCGCATTGGACACGCCGGCGATGCGCCCGAGATAGGCGAAGTCCCGGAACGGATCATAGGGCAGCGAGGCGAAGAGATGCGGGTTGAAGGCCACGCTGGTCTGGCCGGTGATGGTGATGGTGTGGCCATCGGGCGCGGCGCGCGCGACGGCGCCGAGTGCCACCGTGCCATTCGCCGCCGGGCGGTTTTCCACCGGCACCGGCACGCCCAGGCGCTGCGACCATTGCTCGGCCAGCAGCCGCGCCAGGATATCGACCGAGGAGCCCGCGGCCAGCGGCGCGATCATGCTGATGGGCCGCGCCGGCCAGTATCGACCGAGGAGCCCGCGGCCAGCGGCGCGATCATGCTGATGGGCCGCGCCGGCCAGGCCTGCTGGGCCTGCGCGGCGAGCGGCAGCGCGGCCAGCAACGCGGCGCGACGTGGGATCATGGCCACCGATTCCGCGGTCAGCGCAACAGATACACCGGGCTTGTCCATAGCACGCTCCCATCCTCGAAACTGGCGCGCAGATAGAGCGCGTTGTCGGCATCCGCGCGCAAGGGGATGTCGCGCTCGATCACCATGCGGCTGGGGGGCGCGCTGGGCAGCAGGAAGGCGCGCATGCGCCGGCCCAGGCCGCCGGCTTCCCAGACATGCTCACCCGCTTCCAGCGCGCGCAGCGGGATTTCCGCCTGCACCAGGTTGGTGGCGATATGCAGCGAACCTTCCATGCCCGCGAGCCTGGCCTGCATCGACTGGAAACCGCCGGTGGTCACGCCCTGGAAGCGCAGTGCGGTGTCGTCATGCTCGAAGCGGTGGTCGAGGTTGAAGCGGTTGATGGCGCGCATGTCGGACCAGGTGGTGCCGCGCACGCTGATCTCCCCGGTCCAGGCGGTCTCGCGGCCGCGGCCGCGGTATTCGCTGCCCTCCCATTGCACGCAAAGGCGCGGGCTGGGGGGGTGGTCGGGGCGGATGGTTTCGATCAGCGTTTCGCGGTTGAACAGCAGGATGCGTTCGATCGGGCCGCCGGACATGATCTCGGCGCGCAGGCGTCCGGTGCTGTCCTGCACCTTCGCCAGGATGTCGCCCATCACGGCCACACGCGCACGGCCATCGGCCGGCAGGCCGAGCGCAGGGTCGTCGATATGCTGGTCCGCTTCCTGCGCCAGTTCCACGCGCAGATCAGCGAAGATGCGCGCGGCATTGGTGGTGGCGTAGTGGTGCCGCCGGCGCAGCGCGTCGAACACGCCAGCGCGCGACAATTCCGTGGTCAGCAGGCACGTCAACCCGCCATAGGACCCGAATTGCGAGGCGCCGGGATGCGAGGCGCCCTGGCGGCCTTTATGCCCATCCGAATTGGCCACGATGCCCACGCGCGCGCCGACCTTGAAGGCATCATGCAGCAGCCAGTCGAAGGTGCCCCAATCGGAATGCACCTCGACCGCGCGTTCCAGGTATTTGTCATGCGCGAATTCCAGATTCGCATAGCGGCCGCCAACATGCGGGATGCACAGCACCGAGCGCTGTTCCGCGCGCAGCTTGGCGTGCAGCTCGCGCGCATCCAGCGCATCGCTCGCATGGTCCGAAAGGTCCTCGACCAATGCATGGCAGGAGCGGTGCAGCACGCGCCCGCCTTCCGGGTAGAGCACGTTGCGGTCACCGCCCAGCGCGGTGTTGCCCGACCATTCCCAGCCGGGCAGGAACACGAACCGGCCGGCCTGGTCGTATTCGGCGAAGGCGCGCTGGAAATCGGCCCAGCCTTCCTGCGTGATTTGGAAATCATTGCCCTGGTGGCAGATGGCGTCCACGCCCGCGAGATCACGCGCATAGCGCGCCAATGCGTCGATGCTGCCGGTGCCCACTGTCTCCCCGGATTGGCCGTGCAGATCGGCCCAATAGGGGGTGTAGGCGCCGCGCGAAACGCGCATCGGGTTGGACGGCGTGCCGCCCCACAGGATGACCAGGCCATCGCGGGCTTCG
>JAPLOK010000242.1 GCA_026400775.1 Alphaproteobacteria bacterium
CGCGCCGCGTGCCCGACCTGGCGGAAAGCTGGACGGCCGTTGCACCCACCACTTGGGAATTCCGCCTGCGCCGCGGCGTGCGCTTCCACAATGGTAGCGAATTCACCGCCGAGGACGTGGCCTTCACCTTCGCCCGCGTTCCCAATGTGCCGAACAGCCCTTCGTCTTTCGCGGGCTTCGTGCGGCCGATCACGCGGGTCGAGATCGTGGACAGCCACACCATCCGCTTCCACACCGCGACACCCTATCCGCTGCTGCCGCTGGACCTGTCCAACGTCTATATCCTGGACCGCGAGACGCATCAGAACGCGACCACCGAGCAGTTCAATGCGGGCGCCATGGCGGTGGGCACCGGGCCATTTCGCGTGATCAGCCACGCCAATGGCGACCGCATCGTGCTGGAGCGCAATGACAATTTCCACGGCGAGGCACCGGCCTTCGCGCGCGTGAACTACCGCATGATCACCAATGACAGCGCGCGCACCGCGGCGCTGCTGGCCGGTGACGTGGATGTGATCGACCAGGTGCCGACCGCCGACCTGGCGCGGCTGCGTGGCGACCAGCGCGTGACGCTGTCCGAGGTGCTGGGGCTGCGTATCATCTACCTCTCGATGGACCATGAGCGCACGGGGCCCTCGCCCTTCATCACCGACAATGACGGCCGGCCGCTGGCGCAGAACCCGATGAAGGACCTGCGCGTCCGCCGCGCCTTGTCCATGGCGATCGACCGCAACGCCATCACCAGCCGCGTCATGGAAGGCAGCGCGGTGGCCGCCGGCCAGTTCCTGCCGCAGGGCGTGTTCAGCCATGTGCCGGGTCTGGAAGCGCCCGCCTTTGACGCAGAGGGCGCGCGGCGCCTGCTGGCCGCAGCAGGCTTTCCCAACGGCTTCCGCGTGACGCTGCACGGGCCGAATGATCGCTACCCGAATGACGGGCGCATCATCCAGGCGATCGGGCAGATGTGGACGCGCGTGGGCGTGCGCACCGCGATCGAGGCGCAGACCTGGACCACCTTCGTGGCGCGCGCCGGCCGCCAGGAATTCTCGGCCTTTTTGATCGGCTGGGGGTCGAACCCGGACGGCTCGCACCCGCTGCGCAACCTGACGGCCTGCTTCTCGCGCGAGCGCGGCTGGGGCAATTCCAACCGCGGCCGCTATTGCAACGAGGAGCTGGACCGGCAGCTGATCACCTCCATGCAGGAGCTGGATGACGGGCGGCGGGAGCAGCAGCTGATCGATATCCAGCGCGCCGTCTTCGCCGACCAGGCGATCATTCCGCTGCATATCCAGACCAATATCTGGGCCTCGCGGCGCGGCTTCGTGGTGACGCCGCGGGTGGATGAGAGCACGCTGGCGCAGAGTGTCCGCCCCGCGACCATGCGATAAGGGCGGCATAGAGAATGGCCCTCTACCTCCTCCGCCGGGTGATGCAGTCCGGCTTCGTGCTGGTGGCGATGAGCCTGCTCGTCTTCATCGGCGTCTATGCGGTCGGCGACCCGATCGAGATCCTGATTTCACCAGATGCCGACCAGGAGGAGAAGGAACGCGCCATCCGCGCGCTCGGCCTCGATTTGCCGCTGTGGCAGCAATATCTGGTGTTCGTGTCGCGCGCATTGCAGGGCGATCTGGGGCGATCCTTCGTGTTCAACGAACCGGCCATCCAGCTGATCCTGCAACGCATGCCGGCGACGCTGGAACTGGCCTTCGGCTCGATGATCATCGCCATCATTATCGGCCTGCCGCTCGGGCTTTATGCGGGGCTGCGGCCGGATACATGGGGGTCGAAGACCATCATGGCCGGGTCGATCCTGGGTTTCTCGCTGCCCACCTTCTGGGTGGGGCTGATGCTAATCATGATCTTCGCGGTGCAGCTGGGCTGGCTGCCATCCACAGGGCGCGGCGATACGGCGGTGCTGTTCGGCATCCCGTGGTCCTTCCTGACGATTGACGGCCTGTCCCATATCCTGATGCCGGCCTTCAATCTGGCCTTGTTCAAGATCAGCCTGGTCATCCGCCTGACGCGCGCCGGCGTGCGCGAGACGATGCTGATGGATTATGTTAAATTCGCACGCGCCAAGGGCCTGTCGCCCACCCGCGTGACCTTCGTGCATGTGTTCAAGAACATCCTGATCCCGGTGGTGACGGTGCTGGGGCTTGAGCTGGGCGGGACCATCGCCTTCTCGGTGGTGACGGAAACCGTCTTCGCCTGGCCAGGCATGGGCAAGCTGATCATCGACAGCATCAACGTGCTCGATCGGCCGGTGATCGTCGCCTACCTGCTGATGATCGTGGTGATGTTCATCGTCATCAACCTGATCGTGGACATCGTCTACACGCTGCTGGATCCGCGCGTGCGGCTGGAGAGCAAAGGCACATGAGCAGCACAGCCACGCCTGCGAAGATCAAGGTCGAGACGCCGTTCCGGCGTTTCGTCTCGGAATTCGCCGCCAGCAAGATCGCCGTCGGCGCATTGCTGGTCTTCACCATCATCGCGCTGATCGCGATCCTGGCACCCTGGATCGCGCCGCAGAACCCCTATGACCTGGCGGTGCTGGACATCATGGATGGCCGGCTGGAACCGGGTGCTGTGGGTGGCGGCGGCTATGTGCATTGGCTGGGCACCGATGACCAGGGGCGCGACATGCTCTCGGGCATCATGTACGGCCTGCGCATCTCGCTGCTGGTGGGCGTGGGTTCGGCCATCATCGCCTGCGCGGTGGGCGCGGCGCTGGGCATGATCGCGGCCTATGCCGGCGGCAAGACCGACAGCGCCATCATGCGCCTGGTGGACCTGCAGCTCTCCTTCCCGGCCATTTTGGCCGCACTGATGATCCTGGCCTTCCTGGGCAAGGGCATCATGAATGTCGTGATCGCCATCGTGATCGTGGAATGGGCCTATTACGCGCGCACCGTTCGCGGCTCCGCACTGGTGGAACGCAACCGCGAATACATCGAGGCGGCGCGCTGTCTCGCATTGCCCTCACGCATCATCCTGTTCAGCCATCTGCTGCCCAACTGTCTGCCGCCCTTGATCGTGGTGGGCACCATGCAGATCGCACGCGCCATCGCGCTGGAGGCGACCTTGTCCTTCCTGGGCCTAGGCGTGCCGATCACCGAGCCATCGCTCGGGCTGCTGATCGCCAACGGGTTCGAATACATGCTGAGCGGAAAATACTGGATCAGCTTCTATCCGGGCATCGCGCTGCTGGTGACGATCGTGGCGATCAATCTGGTGGGTGACCAGTTGCGAGACGTGCTGAATCCAAGGCTGAAGAAATGACCACCCCCACACTTGAGGTCCGTGGCCTCTCCACGCATTTCTTCACCCGCGCCGGCGTGGTCAAGGCGGTCGAGAATGTCTCCTTCACCGTGGGCCGCGGCAAGGTCATGGGGCTGGTGGGTGAGTCCGGTTCGGGCAAGACCGTCACCGGGTTTTCGGTGATCGGCCTGGTCGATCCGCCGGGCCGCATCGTCTCGGGCGAAATCCTGTTCAAGGGCCGCAATCTGGTCGGCATGCCGGAGGAAGAATTGCGCGACCTGCGGGGCAACCGCATCGCGATGATCTTCCAGGACCCGATGATGACACTGAACCCGGTCCTGCGCGTGGACACGCAGATGATCGAGACGGTGCAGGCGCATCAGAAGGTAGACCGCGAAACCGCGCGGCAGCGCGCGCGCGACACGCTGGGCATGGTGGGGATTCCCTCTCCGGATGAACGCCTGAAATCCTACCCGCACCAGTTCTCCGGCGGCATGCGCCAGCGTGTGGCGATTGCCATCGCACTGCTGCACCAGCCCGACCTGATCGTCGCCGACGAACCCACCACGGCGCTGGACGTCACCATCCAGGGGCAGATCCTGGCGGAGGTGCAGAAGCTTGCCGCCACCACCGGCACCAGCCTGATCTGGATCACGCATGACCTCTCGGTCGTCGCCGGCCTCGCGGACGACATCGCCGTCATGTATGCCGGCCGCATCGTCGAACAGGGCCCGGTGGAGCAGGTGCTGGATGCGCCCTTCCACCCCTACACGCATGGCCTGATCGGCAGCGTGCCCTCGCGTAACAAGCGCGGCGTGCCGCTGCGGCAAATCCCGGGCATGACGCCGTCCTTGCTGTCGCTGCCGCCCGGCTGCGCCTTCCGCGCCCGCTGCGACCGCCCGATCGACGCCTGCTGCGACATGCCCGAACTGCTCGAACGCGCGCCGGGTCGCTTCGCCCGCTGCTGCAACCCGCATCTGGAGGCGGTGGCATGAGCGAGATGACCGCCGACGCCGCGGCCGCCGACACCGCAAGCCGCGCCGATGTCATCATGGAGATGCGCGGCATCACCAAGCGCTTCGAGAAGAAGCTCGATGTCGCCGGCCGCCTGCTGCAACGCCTGGGCATGCCGCTGCGCGAGGAAATCGTGCATGCGGTGGATGGTGTGAACCTGTCCATCCGCAAGGGCGAAGTGGTCGGCCTGGTGGGTGAATCGGGCTGCGGCAAATCCACACTGGGGCGCATGGTGGCCGGCATCATGAACCCGTCGGAAGGCCAGATCATCTGGCGCGGGGATGATGTGTCTAAGCTGTCGGGCGATGCGTCGCGCCGCGCACAGCTCGCGGTGCAGATGATCTTCCAGGACCCCTATGCCTCGCTGAACCCGCGCATGAAGGTCGAGCGCATCGTGGGCGAGGCGCCGCTGGTGCACGGCCTGACCACGCGCGGAAAATTCAGCGAATATGTGGATGAACAGATGCGCCGCGCCGGCCTCGATCCGGCGTTCAAGGCGCGCTACCCGCACCAGTTCTCGGGCGGGCAGCGGCAGCGTATCGGGATTGCGCGCGCGCTCGCCGTGCAGCCGGAATTCATCGTCTGCGATGAGGCGGTGGCCGCACTCGACGTATCGATCCAGGCGCAGATCCTGAACCTGTTCATGCAGCTGCGGCGCGAGCTGGACCTGACCTACCTGTTCATCAGCCATGATTTGTCGGTGGTGGAACACCTCTCCGACCGCGTGGTGATCATGTATCTCGGCCGTGTGGTGGAACAGGCGCCCTCCGAAGAGGTCTTCAAGCGCCCCAACCACCCCTACACGCAATCCCTGCTGGACAGCGTGCCGCGCATCGATGCGCGCAAGCGCGCCTTCACCGTGGTGAAGGGCGAAATCCCCTCACCGCTCAATCCGCCGCCGGGCTGCCATTTCCACCCGCGATGCCCGCACGCGACCGAGCGCTGCAAGGTCGAGGTGCCGAAGCTGCGCGAGATCGCGCCGGGGCATTTCAGCGCCTGTCACCTGAACGACGCGGCCTGAAGAAACGGTAGCAGCAGGTCCAACGTGGCCTGCGGCTGTTCCTGCATCACCCAATGCCCGGCACCGGGCACCAGGTGCACGCCGCGCATATCGGTGCAGGCCTGCTTCGCCATGCGGTCCACATCGCCCGGCCGCTGATAAGTGCCCCAATCGGCGGCACCGGAGATGAACAGCGACGGCACATCAATGGTGCGTCCGCTGAACAGCCTGAGCTCGCGCTGCGTCTGGCCGGAGGTGGTGCTGCGATAGCTGTTCAGCCCGCCCTGAATACCGCTGCGCAGATACTCCGCCGCATAGACCGCGACATCGGCCTCGGTGAACCATTCGCAGGCGGCGATTTCGGTCGCACTCGGCATGTGTTCGAACACGGTTTCCGACATGCTGCGGCCCAGCTCCATCACGTAGTAGGTGGGCAGCAAAGCTAGAGATTCTGCGTTCCAGCCGGGCAGCGTGTGCGGCGTGTTGCCGGGCCAATCGGCGCTCTTGTGGTGGAAATAGGCACGGAAGAAACGCGGCGCGTCGGCCAGCATCTCGGGTGCTGCCGCGGGCGTGGAATAGTACCATTGGTAGTGCTGGCGTGGGCGCGGCAGGGCGGCCAGGGCGGCCGGCAGCGCGGGGTCCGCCAGGCCACCCACGGCGCCATCGGCGCGGTGCGGCGGGGGGCCGGGGAAAGGCGCGCTCATCAACACCGCGGCGCGGAAGATGTCCGGGCGGATCAGCGCGGCATGCGCGGCGACCGGCGAGCCGAAATCATGGCCGATGACGGCATGCACATGCTTCCGCCCCAGCGCCTGCACCAGGCCCACCGCATCGCGCACGAAATTCAGCGAGCCGAATTCCGCGAGCGGTATGTCATAGCCCTGGGACCAGCCGGTGGTGCGGCCATAGCCGCGCTGGTCGGGTGCGACCACGCGATAGCCGGCAGCCGCCAGCGGCAGCATCACCCGCCGCCAGGAATAGGCCAGTTCCGGAAAGCCGTGCAGCAGCAGCAGCATGGGTGCTTCGGGGTCGCCGGCCTCCAGCACATGCATATGCAGGCCATTGCCATTCGCGACCATGCGCGTGGTGATGCCGTCGGGCAGGGGAAGGGGTACGGGCTGCGCGTCCATGTCTTGACCCTGTGTGGCTGCCGTCATTGTCGCGCCTCCCGCCTTGGCCGCAAGATGCTGGCATAGTCTGGAAGGGAAGCCGATGTCGCTCTTCAACATGCTGGCCGGTGTGGCGGGGCAATTTCTCGCGGGGCAGCAGAACAGCCCGGCGCTGGTGGTGGTGCAGCAATTGCTGGGCGCCGGGGCGCAGGGCGGCAACCCGCTGGAGGCGCTGCTGCGCCAGTTCCAGCAGGCGGGCCTCGGCGAGACGGTGCAAAGCTGGATCGGCAGCGGCCAGAACCTGCCGATCAGCCCCGATATGCTGGTACTGGTGCTGGGCCAGTCGCGCCTGGATACGCTGGCGCGCGCCGCCGGCACGGATGGCGCGAGCCTGGCCGAGCAATTGGCGCGCCTGCTGCCGCGCCTAGTTGATGGCATGACGCCGCAGGGGCGCATGCCCGATGCCAACACCGTGCAGCAGCTCATCGGACAGTTGTTCCGCCGCTGAAGGCGGTCCAGCATGCCGGCATGGACACAGCCGACCTCACCGCCCTCGCCCATCGCGTCCTGCCGGGTGGACATTTCGGAAATCTGGCCAGCGACATCGCCATCGTCGAAGGCCAGGGCGCGCGCGTGCGCGATGCCGATGGGCGCGAATACATCGACTATCTGATCGGCTCCGGCCCGATGTTCCTGGGCCATGCGCACCCGGCGGTGACGCGCGCGGTGATGGAGCAGCTGCCGCGCGGCACCACCTTCTTCGCCAACAACCCGCATGGCATCGCACTCGCCGCCGCGATCGTGGATGCGCTGCCCTGCGCGGAGCAGGTGCGCTTCCTCTCGACCGGCTCCGAGGCCGATATGTATGCGATGCGCCTGGCCCGCGCCTTCACCGGCAAGCCCCGCATCATGAAGTTCGAGGGCGGCTATCACGGCATGAGCGAATACGGGCTGATGAGCCTCTCGCCCAAGCAGCCGGTGAACTATCCGCGCGCGCTGCCCGACAGCCCCGGCATCCCTGAGCATCTGGCCGATGACATGCTGGTGGCGCCGTTCAACGACATTGATGCCGCCGTTGCGATGATCGAGGCGCATGCGGCCGAGATCGGCGGCGTGATCATGGAGCCCTTGCAGCGCCTGATCCCGCCGCGCGAGGGCTTCCTGCAGGCGGTGCGCGCAGCGACCGCGCGGCACGGGATTCCGCTGATCTTTGATGAGGTCGTGACTGGCTTCCGCTTCGGCTATGCCGGCGCGCAGGGCCTGTATGGCGTGACGCCCGATCTGTGCACGCTGGGCAAGATCATCGGCGGTGGTTTTCCACTGGCGGCGATCGCTGGCCGCGCCGACATCATGGCGCATTTCGACCGCGCCAAGGTCGGCGATGCGCGCTTCCTGACGCAGGTGGGCACGCTCTCGGGCAATCCCATCGCCTCGGTAGCTGGGCTGGCGACGCTGGGTGTGCTGCGCGAACCCGGCGCCTATGACGGCGTGATCGCGCTCGGCCAGGCGATGATGGATGGCATGGCCGAGGCGGTGCGCGAGGCGGGGATTCCGGCGCAGCTGGTCGGCCATCCGGTGCTGTTCGATGTGGTCTTCGCGGAGGGCGGCATCGCCAATCATCGCGACATGCTGCGGCAGAACGGGGCGATGCAGGCGCATGTGAACCGCTGCATGCGGGCCAGCGGCATCCTGAAGGGCGAGAGCAAATACTACCTCTCCCTCGCCCACACACAGGATGATGTGGCGCGCACGCTGGAGGTGTTTCGCGCAGCGCTGGAGAGCCTTCCCGTCAGCTCGTGACCGGGCGTACGCCCATGGCCAGCCTGCGCTGATCCATCCGCGGCGGGTGCTGAGAGGGATGGACGCCAGCGCCTATCGCGGGCGCAGGGCCTCGGCCTCGCAGACCCCCAGCACGCGCGTCCATTCCTCGCGCTGCGGCAGCGTCATGCGCTTGCGGTGCGCGGCGGACAGCAGCGGTTCCAGCCGCGATGTCGCGCAGCCGGCGTAGATGGCGCAGACCGCATCGGGTTGGGCTGCGTTGCGGCAATCGGTCAGGAAGGCCTGGTTGAATTCCAGCGCGATGGCCTGCGGGCTGGGCGCCAGCAAGGGCTGCACCGCCAGCAGGCCGCCGATCAGCACCGGCTGGTGCAGCAGATAGATGGCCAGCGTGTGCCGCCCCGGCCAGCTCAGCCAGCGCGGCGCCGGGCCCGCCTGCATGGGGATGGCGCGGCCAAGCAGCACGCCGGCCAGCATCGGGCCAATCCAGGGCAAGATGGGGATGTAGTCGGCCGAGGGTGCCACGCGCAGCGACAGGCCGGTCCACCAGAACACAGGCGCGTTGAAGAATTCATGCGCCGCCCATAAGGGCGCGGCGAAGGCCGCGGCCGCCAGCGCGCCCACCAGCCAGGCGGGCGCGCGCAGCAGCGGCCAGGCCAGCAGGCTGCCCAGCGCGATGGCGTGCAGGATGCCGAAGAACACGCCGAAGCCAGGCAGGTAGATGAAGGTGGCGATGCTGACCAAAGCGGCCGCCGCCGCGATCATGCCAATGCGCCGCAGATAGGCGCGTCGCGTGACACCGGCGCGCGCGCCCAGGGCCAGGCCGATGCCCGAGACGAACAGGAAGCTCCCCGCCGTCAGCCGCGCCAGCCACATCCAGAAGGGGTCGGCGACGATCTGGGTTTCGATCATGCCGAAGGTCGAGAGGTCCCAGGCGAAATGAAACACCATCATGGGCAGCAGGGCGGCGCCGCGTGCTGCATCCACCCAGGCGTTGCGCGGCGTCATGCGGGGACTCCCGCTGGCGGCTTGGGCACGCCGAGCACGAAGGCGGAGCGCGTTTCCTTCACGCCGGGCAGGCGCAGCAAGGTGTGCATGGTGAAGGCGCCATAGGCGTCGAGGTCGCGCGCCAATATGTGCAGCAGGTAGTCCATGGCGCCCGACATGGCATAGGCCGCGACCACTTCGGGACAGGCTTCCAGCGCGCGGTGGAAGGCGGCGACCTGCTTTTCGGCGTGGCTGGACAGGCTGACCTGCACGAAGGCCTGCACCGCGAGCCCCACGCGGCGCGGGTCCACATCGGCGCGGTAGCCGCGGATGATGCCGGCCTCCTCCATGCGGCGGATGCGGCGGATGCAGGGTGTGGCGGAGAGGCCCACTTCCTCGGCCAGCGCGGTGACGGGCGTGCGGCCATCGGCCTGAAGCGCGCGCAGGATACGGCGATCGGCTTCGTCGAGTATGGTGGTTTCCGCCATGGGATGGGCCTTTTGTAGTGAATTCCCGCAAAGAGTGCAGCATGACGGCCCGGATTTGGCGAATCACACCGCAGCCGCCCGGCCATATTCCGCCGATAGGAGAAAACACGCCCATGGACATCCCGCCCGACCGCACCGCCCTTGCAGGCATCATCAGCGATGAAAACCCGATGGGCACGGACGGCTTCGAATTCGTCGAGTTCACCGGCCCCGATGTGCCGGCGATCGAGCAGGTCTTCACGCGGCTGGGCTTCACGCATGTCGCGACGCATCGCTCCAAGCGCGTCGCACTGTGGCGCCAAGGCGACATCAACTTCATCCTGAACGCGGAGCCCGAAAGCTTCGCGCAGGGCTTCGGCCGTGTGCACGGCCCTTCGGCCTGCGCGATGGCGTTCCGCGTGGCCGATGCGGCGGCCGCCTTCAACCGCGCCGTGCAGCTTGGCGCGCGCCCCTTCCATGGCCGTGTCGGGCCGATGGAATTGAACATCCCGGCGATCGAGGGCATCGGCGGTTCGCTGATCTATTTCGTGGATCGCTATGGTTCGCGCGGCTCGATCTACGACATCGATTTCCGCTTCCATGATGGTGTCGATCCGCACCCTGCGGGCCAGGGCCTGACGGTGCTGGACCACCTGACGCACAACGTGCATCGCGGCCGCATGGATGCCTGGTGCGGCTTCTACGAGAAGCTCTTCAACTTCCGCGAAATCCGCTACTTCGACATCGAGGGCAAGCTGACAGGGCTGAAGTCCCGCGCGCTGACCAGCCCTTGCGGCCAGATCCGCATCCCGATCAACGAAAGCTCCGACGACAAGAGCCAGATCGAGGAATTCCTGCGCGCCTATAGCGGCGAGGGCATCCAGCACATCGCGCTCGGCACCACCGACATGCATGCGAGCGTGGAGGCGATCCGCGCGCAGGGCACGCGCTTCCTGGACACGCCCGACACCTATTACGAATTGCTGCCCAAGCGCCTGCCCGATACCGGAGAGGACATGGCGCGCCTGGCCGCGAATCGCGTGCTGATGGATGGTTCGCCCAGCGGCGGGCGGCTGCTGCAGATCTTCACCGAGACGGTGATCGGCCCGATCTTCTTCGAACTGATCCAGCGCAAGGGCGACCAGGGCTTCGGCGAGGGCAACTTCAAGGCGCTGTTCGAGTCGATTGAACTCGATCAGGTACGGCGCGGCGTGCTCAGCGCATAAGGCTACAAGGGCAACCGCACCCGCGCGCGCAAGCCACCCAGCGGGCTCGCCTCCAGGCTGATCTCGCCGCCATGGCCGCGCACCACGTCGCGCGCGATGGCCAGGCCGAGCCCGGTGCCGGTGGCGCTGCCGGTGGTGAAAGGCTTGAAGGCCTCTTCGCGCTCGGCCTCCGGGATGCCGGGACCGTCATCATCCACGGTGATTTCGGCGTGGCGGGCTTCAGTGCGCAGGCCGAGTTCGACGCGCTGGCCGTGCCGGCGCGCATTGTCGAGCAGGTTGCCGATGGCACGCCGCATCGCTGTTTCGCGCAGCGGCAGGCGCAGCGCGTCGGGCAGTGTTTCCACCACATCACCACCGCTGCGCCGGGCGGCCGCCGCCAGGTCGCGCAGCAATGTCACCAGGTCGGCCTCGCGCGGGCGTTCGGTGCCCTCGCCGCGGGCGAAGGCCAGGTAGGTTTCGACCAGGCGCTCCATCTCGGCCGTGTCCTGTTCCAGGGCGGCGATGTCCTCTTCCGTGTCAGCGTTGCGCGGCAGCATGGCCAGCGTCAGGCGCATGCGGGTGACGGGGGTGCGCATGTCATGGCTGATGCCGGCCAGCATCTCCGTGCGTTGCGCCACGAAGCGGCGGATATTCTCCTGCATCTGGTTGAAGGCAATCGCGGCCTGGCGGACTTCGGCGGCACCTTCGGGCTGGATGGGTGCTGCGTCGCGGCCCTGGCCGAAACCCTGCACGGCGTTGGACAGGCGGCGGATGGCGCGCACCTGGATGCGCATGAACATCACCGCGACCGTGGTGAACAGGATCGCGAAACCCACCAGCCAGATCACGAAGACGACGAAGGTCGTGGTGAAGAGGCGCCGCCGCGGCGCCTCGATGGAAAACACGCCGGCATCGGTCTGCACGCGCATGACGATATTCGTCGGGTCGCTGTTCCAGTCGGCATCGAAGGGCAGTTGCACGATGCGCGTGAGCGCGCGGTGCAGATCGGCCTCCAGCGGCAGGAAGGGCAGGCGCGCGGGGCGTTGCGGCACGGCGCCCAGAACGGCGCCGGGTTCGAAGGCGATGGCGAAGCCCATACGCCAGGCGGCCTCGCGGCGGATCACCGCGTGGGTGTCCTCGGGCGTGTTGGACAGCACGTGGACGACCATGCCGACCTCGCCCGCCAGCGCATCGGTCAGGCGGCGGGAGATGACGCCGAGATGGCCATCATAAAACGCGATCAGCGCCACGGCCTGCACGATGACCAGCGGCGCCAGCAGGATCAGCAGCAGGCGGCCCATCAGGCCGCGCGGCAGCAGGCGTTTCACAATGCCCGCAGGCGCCGGGCGGGGCTCAGGCCGCGCATCGGTTTCGCCCGGCGGGGCTGGCGCATCGGCGGCATCATGCGGCGCCGGGCGCACCACCTTCAGGACCCCGGCCGCAGGACATAGCCCTTGTGGCGGATGGTGTGCAGGAAGCGCGGCTCGCGCGGGTCGGCCTCGATCTTGCGGCGCAAGCGGGTGACCTGCACGTCCACCGCGCGTTCGCCGGCATCGGGCGTGCCCAGGGCTTCGGCGATGTCCTCGCGCGAGAGCACTTCACCGGCGCGCCTGGCGAGTGCGGCCAGAAGTGCCGCCTCGCCGCCGGTCAGACGGATGCTGCCTTCGGGGCCGCGCAGCTCATTGCGGTCGGGGTCGAACCAGCGCGGGCCAAGCTGCACCGGGCCACCCGTGGGGGCCACGACCGGCACGGCGGCGCGGCGCAAGATCGTGCGAATGCGGTGCGCCAATTCGCGCGGGTCGAAGGGCTTGGCCAAGTAATCGTCGGCGCCGGCTTCGAAGCCGGCCACACGGTCATCGGGGTCGCCGCGCGCGGTCAGCATCAGCACCGGCACTTCGTCGCTGCCGCGGCGGAGGCTGTCGACCAGTTCCAGGCCGGTCTCGCCGGGCATCATCACGTCCAGCACGATCAGGTCGAAGGCCAGGCTTTTCAGCGCGGCGCGGGCTTCGTTGGCATCGCCCGCGGTGGAGACGCGGAAGCCCTGTTCGGTCAGAAAGCGTTGCAGCAGCGCGCGCAGCCGCGCGTCGTCATCCACCACCAGCAGATGCGCGTGTTCGGTCATGGCGTGCCCTTTTCCAGGCGGTCGATCTCTTCGCGCGCGGCCTCACCCATCAGGCCGCGCATGACACGACGGAAGCCGTCCACCGCCTGCGGCCCGGCTTCGCGATAGGCCTGCATGATGACATCGCGCTGCGCGTCGTACAGGCGGCGTTCCAGCGCGGCGCCCTTTTCGGTCAGCGAGAGCAGGCGTTGGCGCTTGTCGGAACGGCCGGCCGCCTGCGTCACATAGCCCTCGGCGATCATGGGTTGCAGCACGCGGCCGAGCGACTGTTTGGTGATGTCGAGAATACCGAGCAATTCGCCCACGGTGATGCCGGGGCGGCGGCCGACGAAATGCAGCACGCGGTGATGCGCGCGGCCCATGTCCAGCTCCTCCAACAGGCGGTCGGGGCGCTGGGTGAAGCCCCGATAGCCGAAGAACAGCAGGTCCTGCGCCAGGCGGATTTCGGCTTCGCGCAGATAGAGCAGATCGCGCGCGCCGCGTGGAGCCTCGGGCAGGGCTGCCATGTCGGGGCGTTTGGTCAGCATGATTGACATATCCCTGCGCGATCTTCTAAAAGGGCTGTAGTGTACGCAACATAATTACGCCAAACCATATCACGGAGACACGCCATGGCCCTGATCCCCTTCGACGACCGCGATGGTTTCATCTGGCTCGACGGCAAGCTGGTGCCGTGGCGCGAGGCGAAGCTGCATGTGCTCTCCCATGCGCTGCATTATGCCAGCGCGGTGTTCGAAGGCGAACGGTGCTATTCGGGCAATATCTTTCGCCTGCGCGACCATACGCAGCGGCTGATCGATTCGGGGCGCATCCTGGGCTTCGAAATCCCCTATTCGGCCGATGAGATCGATGCGGCCTGCATCGCGACCCTGGCTGCGAACAACTTCAAGGAAGCCTATGTGCGCCCGATCGCCTGGCGCGGCCCTGAGGAAATGGGCGTGGGCGCCAAGGCCACCAAGATCCATGTTGCGATCGCGACCTGGGAATGGGGCGCCTATTTCGGCGTGGAGCAGCGCATGAAGGGCGTGCGCCTGGCGATGGCCAAGTGGCGCCGCCCGGCGCCGGACACGGCACCCACGGCCTCCAAGGCCGCGGGCCTCTACATGATCGGCACGCTGTCCAAGCATGCGGCGATGGATGAGGGCTTCGACGACGCCTTCATGCTGGACCACAAGGGCGACATCGCGGAGGCCACCGGGGCGAATGCGTTTTTCGTGATCGACGGCGTGATCCATACGCCGACGCCGACCTGCTTCCTGGACGGCATCACGCGGCGTTCGGTGATGGCGCTGGCGAAGAAGCGGCAGATGCAGATGGTGGAGCGGGTGATGCCGGTGGGGGATCTGGCGCGGGCTTCGGAGGTGTTCGTGGCCGGCACCGCGGCTGAGGTGACGCCGGTGGCCTGCATCGGGGAGCACAAGTACACGCCGGGCGACATCACGCGGACGCTGATGGAAGACTACAACGCGCTGGTGCGGATGAGCCCGGCGGAGGTGGCGAAGGTGGTGGCGTGATGAATGGGGTGCGCGTCGGCATTGCGGGTTATGAGGCGATGAAGGCGCTTACCCTGCGGATTGCGCGCGGCGAGGAGAAGCCGGGCGCGGATGAGCCGAAGGTTTGGTGTGTGTCGGAGGAGGCGGCGGGGAAGCCGGGGCTTATGCGGGTGCTGGTGGAGCGCGGGTTGGTTGGCGATACGCCGCCTGTAGAACCTAACGCAGCGTGATGGCCCGGCCTTCCGAAGGCCGAAATTTCTTGCCAATCCGCACAGCGCGGGGCAGTTTCAAAACGTCATGCGCAGTCATCCCATACCCTCGGACAAGGCTCTGGACAGGCCCTCCGCTCGGGCGTCCGAAATCGCTGTCGACCGTGAAGCCGCGGCGGAGACGGACGCGCGCATGGGCATCCCCGCGGACGAAATCCAGGCTTGGATCGATTCCTGGGGCACCTCCAACCCATTGCCGATGCCAACCGCCAGGTTGGTGAAATGATCCTTGGCCACCAGGGTTTTCTGGACCAGCGCCGCCGCGCGTGACCTTGCGCGCGTGCAGGAATGGCTGACGCAGCCTGGCTCAGGGCAACGCGCGCACCGCATCATTCGCCGGATAAAGTCAGCCACCGATGCGCTGGCGACGACGGCCCATCGCTACGCCGTTGATCCGGGGCGGCCGGCGAACCGTCGGATCATCATTGCGGAGCATGTCGTCAGTTTTCGCCTGGTGATCCAGGACAGCGATACCTTGATCTTCATCGAGCGCGTGCGCGGGCCGGGCCAGACAGGTTCCTGAACTGAATCCAACCCATCACCGCGCCGCATGCAGCACCCGGTCGAACACCTCATCGGCCGGAATGGTGGGCCCGGACGCGCGCCCTTCCTCAACCGCAGCCCGAACCGCCTCCACATCCCAATCGGCCAGCATTTGCTCCGCCTGCCAGGCCGCCACCGCCGCATCCAGCACGTCGCTCACGGAACCAAACGCACCGCCAGCGAGGGCCCGCTTCCAAGCACGAACAAACATCCTGGCAGGCCCGTAAATCAGGCTTGAAATCCAAGGCATAAAACCCCATAAACGCCTCCGCCTCTCGGAGAGCCACGATGCCGCACGCCCCGTGCCCGCCTCTACCGCCCCCCAAAACCCCAGCAAATCCCTGCATTCCGAATTTGTCGCAAGCCCGCACTATGCGATGTTTCACGTGAAACATTTTTTCCTAAGCGCGCAACCGCCACCCACTCCGCACCAGCCGGAGCGTCACCACCCAAAGCCCCCCCGTCGCCACCGCCAGCGCCAACAGCCCGAGCCAGGGCCGCCCATCCGCATGCCCGGTCAGCCCCGCCCGGAAGGCGTCCATCATCCAGAACAGCGGGTCGACATAAGCAATATGCCTGACCCCA
>JAPLOK010000054.1 GCA_026400775.1 Alphaproteobacteria bacterium
GGGCTGTTCGCGACCGTGATCGCGGGGCTGATGCGCGGCTATGCCGGCTTCGGCACGGCGGTGATCCTGGCGCCAATCTATTCCACACTCTGGGGCACGCCGGCGGGTATTCCCGTGATGCTGCTGATGGAATTGCTGATCAGCGCGCAATTGCTACCCGCGGCGATGCGTGAGGCTGACAAACGCGTGATCCTGCCGATCGGCGGCACCGCGCTGCTGACATTGCCGCTGGGCACCATCATCCTCTACGCCACCGACCCTGACCTGCTGCGCCGGTTCATCGGCGGCTTCGTGCTGGTCTTTGGCTTCCTGTTGATGAGCGGCTGGCGCTACCACGGCTCGCGCCCGCTCTGGCTGAACATGTCGGTGGGTGGTGTGGCCGGCGTGCTGAAGGGTGCCACCGGCATGTCCGGCCCGCCGGTGATCCTGTATCTGCTGGCCGGGCCGGAGGAAGCCAAGCGCCATCGCGCCAACCTGATCCTGTTCTTCGGCATCATCGCCGTGGCCTCGGTGGTGGGGCCGTTCCTGCTGGGGCTGATCACAGTGGCGGTGCTGGCCAAGCTCGCGGTGCTGCTGCCGGTGATGCTGCTGTCGGTGCCTGTGGGCGTGCGGTTGTTCCACGTGGTGCCGGAGCGGCTTTACAAGCCCTTTGCCATGGCGGTGCTGGTCGCGGTGGGGTGTATCGCGCTGTTCGGCTGAACGCCCCTCTTGCGCGCCCCACCCCTCCCGCGCCAAATCACCCTTGCCGAGGGAGTACCGCCAGATGATCGACCCGTTCGGTCGGCACATCACCTATGTCCGCGTATCCGTGACCGATCGCTGCGACCTGCGCTGCGTCTATTGCATGGCCGAGGACATGACCTTCCTGCCCAAGCGGGAAGTGCTGAGCCTTGAGGAGCTGGAGCACCTCTGCGCCGCCTTCATCGATCTGGGCGTGAAGAAGATCCGCCTGACCGGCGGCGAGCCGCTGGTGCGCCGCAATGTCATGTCATTGATCGAGGGGCTGGGCACGCGCATCGGCGATGGCGGCCTGGAAGAACTCACGCTGACCACCAACGGCACGCAACTGACCAAGATGGCCGATGGCCTCGCGCGCAATGGCGTGAAGCGCATCAATGTGAGCCTGGACACGCTGGACCCCGCAGCCTTCAAGCAGGCCACGCGATGGGGCGATGTGGCGCAGGTGATGGATGGCATCATGGCCGCCAAGGCCGCCGGCCTGCACGTGAAGATCAATGCCGTGGCGCTGCGCGGCATCAACGAGCACGAATACGATCGCATGCTGGAATGGTGCGGGCAGCATGGCTTCGACCTCTGTTTGATCGAGACCATGCCGCTGGGCGACGTCTCGGAAGACCGCACCGATCGTTTCCTGTCGCTGGATGTGGTGCGCGCCCGCCTGCGCCTGCGCTGGACGCTGGACGACACCAGCTACAAGACCGGCGGCCCGGCGCGGTACTACAATGTGCGCGAAACGGGTGCGCGCATCGGCTTCATCACGCCGCTGTCCCATAATTTCTGCGAAAGCTGCAACCGCGTGCGCGTCACCTGCACCGGCACCATGTATATGTGCCTGGGCCAGGAAGATGCGGCGGATCTGCGCGCCCCGCTGCGCGAGGGCCTGCGCGATGACGCGCTGAAGGCCGCCATCCTGGAAGCCATCACCCGCAAGCCCAAGGGCCATGACTTCGTGGAGGAGCGGCTGAACCAGGCCGCCGTCGCCCGCCACATGAGCGTGACTGGCGGATGAGCCTGGAAGCCGCCGCCGCAGCGCTGACCATCCCGGGCCTGCCGGGCTGGACCGGCTTCGTCGCGTTGCTGTTCATGCTGCTGCTGGGGCTGGCCTTCTTGGCCATGCCCTTCTCGGTCTTCGGCGTGAAATCGCGGCTGGAGGCGGTGGAAGCCCAGCTGGACGAGATGCAGGCGCAGCTGCGCAGCATCTCCGCCAGGCTTGGCGAGGCCGAAATTATGCCTCAGCCAGCAATTCGCAGACGGAATGAACCACAGGTGGGCTTGCCCCGCATAGACCGACGATAACCCAGCACAACCGTTCAAAATATAAGAATTTCAGAGGCTTAGTAGCCGCGCCTTGCAGCGTGGGCGAGATTTTTCGATTGACGCAACCCACCAGAAGACAAAATTTCGCGCAACCATGCTGATCACGAAAACAAATACACGCTTAACGGGTATTTAAGCTTGCGCATTCAATCAAAATTGTGTGTAAGCCCGGGCATAAACCGGAATCGCAACGATGCATTTTCACACCGTAATCCAGGCGGAACGAGACGTTGGTGGTTCGTTTGCCGCCTGTGGATTTCCTGTGGGCAATTCAAGCCTGCGCATCCTCCTCTCCCCGCCCCATCTGGCGGGCAGCGAAATGTTTCAGCTCGGCGAAGCGCTCGGCGCCGGCTGGGTTGCGCCAGCTGGCCCCGTGCCCCGCGCCTTCGAAGCCGCCATCTCCGAAGCCACCGGCCTGCCGCATGTGCTCGCCACATCATCAGGCACGGCGGCACTGCATCTGGGCTTCCGCACGCTCGGCCTGGAAGCCGGCGATGAGGTTTGGACCAGCACGCTCACCTTCGTCGCCACCATCGTGCCGGCGCTGCAGATGGGCGCCAAAGTGCGGCTGTTCGATGTGGACCCTGCCACTGGGCTGATGGACATCGAACTGCTGCGCCAGGAACTGGCCGCCGCCGCCCGCCGCGGCCATCTGCCGCGCGTGGTCGTGCCGGTGGATCTCTATGGCAGCCCGGTGGACATGCCCGCCCTGCGCGAAGCCTGCGACGCCTGGGGTGTGCCCGTGTTGTCCGACAGCGCAGAGGCGATGGGCGCCAGCCTGGGCAACCGCCATGCCGGCGCCGGCGCCCGCGCGGCGGTGTTCAGCTTCAATGGCAACAAGATCGTCACCGCCGGCGGCGGCGGCGCGCTGGCCAGCGACGATGCCCGGCTGATCGAGGATGCCCGCCGCCTGGCCAACCACGCCAAGGAGGATGGCCCGCTCTACCAGCATGACAGCGCGGGCTATGCCTATGGCATGTCCTCGATGCTGGCGGCGGTGGGGCTGGCGCAGATGGTGGTGCTGGATGTGCGCGTGCAGGCCCGCCGCGCCATCCATGCGCGCTACCGCGCGGCACTGTCGGACCTGCCAGGCGCGAGCTTCCTGGCCGAACCACCCGGCAGCCGCGCCAATCGCTGGCTGACTGTGCTGCGCATAGGCCCCGAGGCTCGGCTGCATCGCGACGCGCTGCGCCGCGCGCTGGATGCCGGCGGCATCGAAACCAGGGCCGTGTTCAAGCCGCTGCACCTGCAACCCATGCTGCGCGGCGCGCCAGTGGCCGGCGGCGCGCAGGCCGCGGCACTGTTCCAGGAGGGGCTGTGCCTGCCCTCTGGCAGCGCCCTGACGCGGGATGAACAGTCGCGCATCATCGCGGCCATCCGCGCGACCTGGCCGTCGTGAAGCTGCTCTATCTGCACCAGCATTTCTCGACGCCTGCGGGCAGCACTGCGACACGCAGCTTCGCCATGGCGCGCGCACTGGCGCAGCGCGGCCACGCCGTCACCCTGGCCTGCGGCCAATATTCCGGCGCGGTGACGGGCCTGACAGGCGCCTTCCAGCATGGCCGGCGCGAGGGCCAGGTGGCCGGCTTCCGGGTGGTGGAATTCGCCATTCCCTGCGGCAATGGGCAGTCCATGCCGGCGCGCATGCTGGCCTTCCTGCGCTTCGCCGCGCGCGCGGCGCTGCTGGCGCGTGGTGAACGCTTCGACCTGGTGATCGCCTCCTCCACGCCGCTGACCGTGGCGCTGCCGGCGCTAGCCGCCCGCGCGCCCTTGGTGTTCGAAATCCGCGACCCCTGGCCGGAATTGCCGCGCGCCATGGGCGGCGTGCCCGCGCCGCTGCTGTGGCTGATGGACCATCTGGCCAATGCCGCCTGCCGCCGCGCGCGCGCGGTCATCGCGTTGTCGGAAGGCATGGCCGAGACCGCGCGGGCGCGCGGCGCGGCCGCCGTACACATGATCCCCAATGGCGCCGATCTCGACCTGTTCGGCCCGCATGTCGCGCCCTGGCGGCCCGAGGGCGCGGCGCTGCCGATTGCCGTCTATGCAGGCGCACATGGCACGGCGAACGGCCTCGACATGCTGCTGGACGCCGCCGCGCTGTGCCGCAATGCCGGGCTGCGCATCCTGCTGGTGGGCGAGGGGCGCGAGAAGCCCCGGCTGATGGCCCGCGCGGCCGCCGAAAACCTCTGCAACATCAGCTTCCTCGACCCGATGCCGAAAGCCGAATTGGCGCGGCTGCTCTCGGGCGCGCAGATCGGGCTGCATCTGCTGGCCGATGTGCCGGCATTCGCCGAATTCACCGCGCCCAACAAGCTGATGGACCTGCTGGCCGCGGGCCTGCCCGTGGTGTCCAACGCGCCAGGCCACGCCGCGCGCTGCCTGGAGGATGGGCCATCGGGCATCCCGGTGCGCAATGCCACCGGCCTGGCCGCAGCCCTGCGCGAACTTGCAGCCGACCCCAAGCGGCGTGCCGCCATGGGCCAGGCCGCCCGCGCGCAAGCTGTCCGCAAATGGGACCGCCGCCTACAAAGCCGCAGCTTCTGTGAGGTGATCGAACATGCCGCCTGACGTGCTGATGCTCTCGGCGGCGCACCCGCCCGATGATGTGCGTATCGTCCGCCGGGAAGGTGCGGCGCTGGCCGCCGCTGGCTGGCGCGTGGCGCATCTCTGCGCGGCGCGGCCCGATGCGCCGGCGGCCTGCGCGGGCGTGGTGATCCAGGGCTTCGCCAGGCCGCGCGGCTGGCTGGCGAGGCTGCTGCATATTCCGCGCCTGGCGCGCCTGGCGCGGGCTTCGGGCGCGCGTGTGATCCACGCGCATGAGCCCGATTCCTGGCTGGCCGCGCTGCTGGCGCGGCCAGCCCGCGTGGTGCTGGATGTGCATGAGCACTACCCCTCGCGCCTGGATTCCCGGCTGCCCGCGCTGCTGCGGCCGGCCGCGCGCGCCGTGCTGCGCGCCGCCTGTCGGGCGCTGGGCGCGCGGGCCGATGCCGTGGTCGTGGCCAAGGATGGCGTGGCGGGCGATGTGCGATGCGATGCGGTGCCGGTGCGCAACTACGCGCCTGACCCCGGCGTGGCACCGCGCCGCCATACGCCAGGGCCGCTGCATCTGCTGCATATCGGCGCCATTTCCCGCGCCCGCGGCTGGCCGCAATTGCTGGCAGCCCTGGCCCTGGTCGATGATGCGCGGCTGACCATCGCCGGCCGGTTCACCGATGGGTCGGGGGCCGAGTTCATGGCCGCCTCCGGGCCGCTCGCCGCGCGCATCACACTGGCCGGTTGGCTCGCGCCCGAGGCCCTGGCGCGGCTGGCAGCGGTCGCCGATGTGAACCTCATCCTGTTCCAGCCCGGAGAGGAGAATCACCGCCTGGCCCTGCCACACAAGCTGGCCGATGGCATGCTGGCTGGGCTGCCGGTCATCGCCCCCGCCTTCGCAACCGAAGTAGCGGCCATGGTCCGCGCCGCCGATTGCGGGCTGCTGGTGGATGTGGCCGACCCGCAGGCCATCGCCGATGCGCTCGCCACCCTGCGCGACCCAGGGCTGCGCCAGCGCCTGGGCGACAATGCCCGCCGCGCCGCGCGCGAGATGTTCAGCTGGGAGGCCGAGGCCGAGACACTGCGCGCGCTGTATCGCCGCCTGCTGCCGGTGCCGGCATGATGCGCGACGCCGCCATCGGCCTGGGCGCGCTGGTACTGGCCATCTGGCTGGCCGCGCCCGGCAGCGTGCCGCCGCCGGCCTGGTGGCTGCTGGTCGGACCGATGGCGCTGGCCAGCGGCCCTATCGCGCGGCGGCTGGGTGCACGCTGGCCGGGGCATCCCGCCCTGGCGCTGGTGGCCGCCGGCACGGCGGCGGCGCTGGGCTGTGATGGGCTGCTGGCGGTGGCCGGCGCCTGGCGATCGGCCAACTCCGCCTTTGCCGGGGTGCATGCGCTGGTGCTGGCGCTTGGCCTGATCGCAACCCGCATCGGGCGCAGCGGCACGCTACCGCTGCCCGCCCTGCTCGACCGCCCGCAGCACCTGCCCGACCCGGCGAGCATCGCGCCGGTGGTGCAGGGCCGGCATGTGCTGATCACCGGCGCGGGCGGTTCGATCGGCGCGGCGCTGGCCCGGCAGGTGGCCGCGCTGGCACCCGCAAGCCTGACCTTGCTGGACCACTCCGAATACGCGCTGTGGCGCATCGACACGGCCATGGCCGAAAACCATTCCGCGTTGCCGCGCCGGGCGCTGCTGGCCGATATCCGCGATGCCGCGCGCATCCGCCGCATCATGGCCGAGGCCCGACCGGACATCGTGCTGCATGCTGCGGCGCTGAAGCATGTGCCGATCACCGAGGCGCAGCCCCTGGAAGCCATCCTGACCAATGCGCTCGGCACCCGCGTGGTGGCAGATGCCGCGCGCGATGCCGGCGTCAGCTGCTTCGTGCTGGTCAGCACCGACAAGGCGGTGAACCCGGTCTCCGTCATGGGTGCGACCAAGCGCCTGGCGGAAATGTACGGCCAGGCGCTGGATGACCCGCAGGGCATGCGTTGCCTGGCGGTGCGCTTCGGCAATGTGCTGGGCTCCAGCGGCAGCGTGGTGCCGGTGTTCCAGCGGCAGATCGCGCGCGGCATGCCGCTGACCGTGACACACCCGGCCATGCGCCGCTATTTCATGACGCTGGAGGAAGCGGCAGGCCTGATCCTGCGCGCCGCCCGGCTGCGCGATGCCGCGGCCGGAGCGGTTTTCGTGCTGGATATGGGCGCGCCCATCCGCATCCTGGACCTGGCGCGCCGCATGCTGCGGGCATCCGGCCAGGACCTGCCCATCCGCTTCACCGGCACGCGCCCCGGCGAGCGCCTGGATGAGGAACCGCCCACCGCCGATGCCCAGCCCAGCCGCGAAGCCGGCGTGCTGGTCGCCACCCCCCGGCCGGTGGATGCCGCGCTGGTGGGCCGCGCCATCGATGAATTGTCCGTGCTGGCCCAGGCCGGCCACTCCCAGACCGCGCGGGAGCGGCTGTGGCGGCTCATCGGGCAGGACAGCCCAGCCCTGCGGTCGGTAGCACACTGAAACGAGGCTTGATCGGCCCTGCCTTGCCTTTGCCGCAACCGCGCGCAACACCAGCACCATGAACGCGCTCGCAACCCGCCCCATCGGCCTGTTCGACATGCATGCGCAGCAGGCGCTGATCCGCGACCAGCTGCGCGCACGGATGGATGCGGTGCTGGAATCCGGCCGCTTCATCAATGGCCCGGAAGTGGTGGAGTTGGAGGAACGCCTGGCCGCCTTCGCCGGCTGCGGCCATGCCGTCGGCGTCTCCTCCGGCACGGATGCCTTGCAGATCGCGATGATGGCCGAGGGCATTGGCCGCGGCGATGCGGTGTTCCTGCCCGCCTTCACCTACACCGCGACGGCCGAGGTGCCGCTGGTGCTGGGTGCCACGCCGGTCTTCGTGGATGTGGACCCCATCAGCTTCGACCTGGACCTTGCCGACCTGCAACGGCGCATCGCGCTGGTCGAGGCCGAGGGCCGGCTGCGCCCGCGCGCCATCGTGGGCGTGGACCTGTTCGGCCGCCCGGCCGATTGGCCGGCGCTGGAAGCCATCGCCGCGCAGCGCGGCATGTTCCTGTTGGATGACGCAGCACAAGCGTTCGGCGGCGATATCGGCGGCAAGCGCCTGGGCTGCTGGGGTGATGCAGCCGCGCTGTCCTTCTACCCCACGAAAACACTGGGCTGCTACGGCGATGGCGGCGCGCTGCTGACCCAGGATCCCGAGCGCGCGGCGCTGTATCGGTCCTTGCGCACCCATGGCGAGGGCCAGGGCCGCTACGAGGTGCTGCGCACCGGCATGAATGGCCGGCTGGACACGCTGCAGGCCGCCATCCGCACTGTCCGGGCTGCTGACCGTGCCCGAACCCGTGCCGGGCCATGCCTGGGGCCTGTACACCATCACCCTGCCGGACGCGGATGCGCGCGCGCGCGCCCAGGCCGCGCTCAAGGCCGCCAATATCCCCTTCGGCGTCTATTACCCCAAGCCGTTGCATCATCAGCCCGCCTATGCGGCCGCCCATGCCGATGCGCTGCGCGAAGCGCCGCCTTTGCCGGTGGCCGAGGCACTGTGCCACCAGGTCATGTCCCTGCCGATGCACCCGTATTTGTCCGAGGGCGACGTGATGCGGGTGGCGGCGGCGCTGAAGGCGGGGCTGTAGCGCCCATTGCGCCACTGGCCTCACGCGGCCAAATAACCCTCATGGGCATTGCCATCACGCTGAACGGCGAACAACGCCAGGTGAGCGCCGCGACCGTGGCCGAGTTGCTGCGCGAGATCGGGCTGGACACGCGCAAGGTGGCGATCGAGCGCAACGAGGAGATCGTGCCCCGCAGCACCTATGCCGCTGCCACGCTGGCGCCCGGCGATGTGCTGGAAATCGTGCATTTCATCGGGGGCGGCTGACAGCCATGGATGATCATTGGGAAGTAGCCGGCCGGCGTTTTGCTTCGCGCCTGGTGGTGGGCACCGGGCGGTATCGCAACCTGGAGGAGACGCGGGACTCCATCGCCGCCTCCGGCGCGGAAATGGTGACGGTCGCGGTGCGCCGCGTGAACATCAGTGATGCCGCGGCGCCCATGCTGCAGGATTTCGTCCCGCCCGATCGCTACACCTATCTGCCCAACACCGCCGGTTGCCACACCGCCAAGGATGCCGTGCGCACGCTGCGCCTGGCGCGCGAGGCCGGCGGCTGGAACCTGGTCAAGCTGGAGGTGCTGGGACCGCCGCCATTCCTGTACCCCGACATGGCCGCGACCATGGAAGCCGCCGCGGCCCTGATCGCCGACGGGTTCGAGGTGATGGTCTATTGCGCCGATGACCCGGTGGCGGCGAAGCGCCTGGAGGAAATGGGCTGTGTGGCCATCATGCCGCTGGGCGCGCCCATTGGTTCGGGCCTGGGTGTGGCCAACCCCACCATGATCCGCGCCATCAAGGCGCAGGCGCGCGTGCCGGTGCTGGTCGATGCCGGGATCGGAACCGCCAGCGACGCGGCCTTCGCGATGGAACTGGGTTGCGATGCGGTGCTGCTGAATTCCGCCATCGCCCACGCCCGCGACCCGGTGGGCATGGCAGTCGCGATGAAGCATGCGGTGATCGCAGGGCGCGCGGCCTATCTGGCCGGGCGGATGCCACGCAATTACGAGAGTGCGGATGCGTCTTCACCGATGACGGGCATCATCGGGCGCTGAGCAGAGCGCCCCAACACGATCAGAACTGCCCTACAAGCATCCGCGCGCGGCGCCGCCCAGAAGCCCTACCGGCCAGCGACGCCCCCGGCGCGGCGTAAGCCAAGCCGCCGCAGGCGGCGCCCGGCGTTTGAGAGCACTATAGCGCCCTGATC
>JAPLOK010000230.1 GCA_026400775.1 Alphaproteobacteria bacterium
CAGCGCGCGCCAACGCCCGCTCTCGCAAATCGTCTGAGTATGGCCGCATCCCCGCTGGCCTCCTGTCCAGCAGGAAGCTTGAATCAGAAACTCAGCCGCGCCGGAATCCCGATTCTATCAAAAGACAGCATGCTCTAGCCGACTGTTGAGAAACTGGTGGCTGAGGATCGGCGAGAGAGCTTTCGTGCAGGCCAGGCCGAGCCGCAGACAGGATGCTGTCGCATCCTGGCAAGGCTAGAACGTATCCTGTGCGGAGAGGCGCCGCCGAGCCGACCCATCCAGTTTTAGCCTGCTAGCTGTCCATCCGGATCCCGCGCTCACGGATCACCCGTGACCAGCGGGCATGCTCGGCCGCCATGTGCCGTGCGGCATCCGCCTCCGACCCGCCGGTCAGCACGAAGCCCGCCTGGGCCCCACGGGCAATCACATCGGGCTGGCGGATCACCGCATTGCCGACCTCGTTCAACCGGGCCACGGCAGGCGCGGGGGTGGCGGCAGGCACCCACCACATAACCCAGGAATAGGCCTCGAAGCCGGGCAGGATGCTCTCGGCCATGGTGGGCAGGTCAGGCAGGGCGGCGATGCGCTCGGCGGTGCCCACGGCCAGGCCGCGCAATTCGCGCGCCGCGATCATCGGCGCCACGGTGGGCAGGTCGATGATGGAGAAATCCACCCGGCCGGCCAGCAGTTCCGGCACCGCGGCGCCGCTGCCGCGGAAGGGAATATGCATGATGTCCGCGCCCGTCATCGAACGATACAGCTCGGCCGCCAGATGCGCCGGATTGCCCACCCCGCCCGAGGCATAGCTGTAGGTGCCAGGCCGCGCCGCCTGCACCACGCGGTGCCATTCCTGCACGGTGTTCGCGGGAAAGCCGGGGCGCACCACCAGCACGGTGGGCGTGATCGCGAGCGGCACGACATGGCGGAAATCGCGCATCGGGTCATAGGGGGCGGTCGGCACCATCAGCGGGCCGGTCAGCGCGCCGATCGGCGCGATCAGCACGCTGTGCCCGTCTGCCGGCTGGCGCAGCACATGCTGGGCGCCGACGATGGCGCCCGCGCCGGTGCGGTTCTCCACTGTGACCGGCTGGCCCAGCATGCCTTGCGCAGGCGGCGCCATCAGGCGGGCCAGCACGTCCGGGCTGCCGCCGGCGGCAAACGGCACGGTCATGGCCACCCCGCGCGAGGGCGCCCATTGCGCCCGCACCGGCCGGGCGGTCACCAGCAGGGCGGGGGCGGCTAGCAGGCTGCGACGATGCATGAGGGTCACTCCAAGGCTGCGCGCGCTTTAGCCGCGTTGTGCGGCGCGCGAAACCCTTGCATCTGTCCCGGCGAAGGACACGTATCCCGACAGCACGGAGCCAGCCATGGACGAAACCGCCAACCCCATCGCCCCGGGCCGCGAGAAACTGGTCGCGCGCAAGCAGGAATGGGCGCGCGATGGCCGCCTGCTGACCGGCCGTACGGCGCGCCCCGAAGAGGAGCGCCTGCCGCCGGGCCAACGCCTGGTATCCGACTTCCCGGTGCTGGACCTTGGCGTGCAGCCCGATGTCGCGCGCGATCGCTGGCGGCTGCGGCTGGAAGGGCTGGTCAGCAACCGCCTGGCACTGGACTGGGAGGCGTTCTGCGCCCTGCCCCAGGCCGAATGGCTGAACGACATCCACTGCGTCACCGCATGGTCACGCTATGATAATGTCTGGCGCGGCGTGGGTGCGATGACACTGTTGGAAATGGCGCAGCCGCGCCGCGAGGCGACGCACATCGTCTTCCACAGCTATGATGGCTACACGACCAATGTGCCGCTGGAAGCCTTCGCGCGCCCGGAAAACTTGGTCGCCACGCATTGGAACGACGCGCCCCTGGAGCGCGTGCATGGCGGCCCCGCGCGCATCGTCATCCCGCATCTGTATTTCTGGAAGAGCGCCAAATGGGTGACGCGCATCGAATTCCGCGCCGAGGACCAGCCCGGCTTCTGGGAAGTCCGCGGCTACCACAACAACGCCGATCCATGGACGGAGGAACGCTATGGTTGACCGCCGTGCGCTGCTGCTGGGCACCGCCGCCGTGACCGCCGCAGATGCATCCCAGGATGCCTGGGGCTTTACCTTGTCCCGGCTGGAGGGTGGCGCGCTGCCGCTGACCGAATTCCGCGGCCGCGCGCTGCTGGTGGTCAACACCGCCAGCATGTGCGGCTTCACCCCGCAATACGAGGGGCTGCAACGCCTGCATGACCGGCTGGAGCCGCGGGGCCTGACGGTGCTGGGCGTGCCGTCCAACGACTTCAACCAGGAACACGCCAATGCGCGCCGCGTGCGCGAATTCTGCGACACGATGTTCGGCATCACCTTCCCCATGGCGGGGCTGACGCGGGTGCGCGGCGCGGGCGCGGACCCGTTCTTCGCCTGGCTGGCGGCGCGGGGGGGTGGGGCGCCGGCGTGGAATTTCCACAAATACCTGGTCGCGCGTGATGGGCGGCGCGTGCAGGGCTTCGCAACGCGGGTGGGGCCAGAGGCGCCGGCGCTGCTGCGTGCCGTGGAAGCGGAACTGGCGCCGCGCGCGTGATCCTGATCGGCATCGGCGCCAACCTGCCCGCGCCGGATGGGCGCTCGGCGCTGCAGACCTGCCAGGCCGCCGCCCAGGCGCTGTCGGCCCTGCCCGGCCTGCGCATGGTGGCGCTGTCGCGCTGGTGGGCAACGGCCGCGATCGGCGGCCCGCCCGATGCGCCGGATTTCGTCAATGGCGTGGTTAGGCTGGAAGGTGCGGCCGAACCCGAGGCACTCCTCACCGCGCTGCACGCGATCGAGGAAGGCTTCGGCCGCGCGCGCCCCTACCCCAACGCCCCGCGCACGCTCGACCTGGACCTGCTGGCGATGGATGCGCTGCTGCGCGAGGCCGCCCCCATCCTGCCGCATCCGCGCCTGCACCAGCGCCGCTTCGTGCTGGAACCGCTGCTGGAGGTGGCGCCGGACTGGGCGCATCCACGCCTGGGGCCGGCGGCCGCCCTGCTCGCCGCCCTGCCGGACCAGGGCACGGCGCCGCTCAATGCGGAAAGCGCCGCGCCCCTCCATCCACATGGATCACCTGGCCGGTGATGTAGCGCGCGCGCGGCGAGGCCAGGAAGCAGACCAGCACGGCCAAGTCCTCAGGCTCCCCGATATAGCCCATGGGCACCTGGGTTTCCGCCCAATGCCGCTGCGATTCGGCCGTGGGCATGATGCGATTGTCGATCTGTTCGGAATGGATGCGCCCAGGCGGGATGGAATTCACCGTGATGCCATCACGACCCAGCGTGCGCGACAGCGCCTTGGCCCAGATATGCACGGCGCCATTGGGCGCATTGGCGGCGTTGACGTTATGCGGCTCGTCCTGGCCGGTCAGGTTGATAATACGGCCGAATTGCTGCGCCTGCATCGCCGGCACCAGCGTATGGGTGATGCGCAGGCCCGCATGGAAGTTCAACTCCATCGCCTCGGCCCAGATCTCGGGCGTGCCGAGATCGGGCTGCGGGCGCGAGCCGCCGGCATTGTTGACCAGGATGTCGCAGCGGCCGAAGCGGGCCAGCAACGCATCGCGGATTCGCGCCGCGGCATCCGGGGCGGTGATGTCCTGCTCGATGACCAGCGGTTCGGCCTGCGGAATCTCGGCCGCCAGACTGTCCAGCAATGGGCGACGGCGCGCGACGAGCGCGAGCTTGCAGCCCTCCTCGGCCAGCATGCGCGCAATGGTGCGGCCAAGACCGGCCGATGCGCCCGTCACCAGCGCCACGCGCCCCGCGAGTTGCAGATCCATCGCATCCCCCCTGTCAGCGGGGCTGATTCACCGCTCCGGCCATCCGGCCGCCGCGGATCAGACCCGCACGAAAAACGCCGCGGAGGTTGCCCTCCGCGGCGCGGTTTGTGAACCGGATGGCGGCTATTCCGCCATGGCCTTTTCCTTGCCCTTGCGCAGGTTGGGCAACATCATCGCAAGCAGCGCCACAGCGCCGATGCCCAGTAGCGTCGCCGAGATCGGGCGCTGAATGAAAACGCCCCAGTCGCCACGCGAGAGCAGCATGGCCCGGCGCAGATGCTCTTCCATCATCGGCCCCAGCACGAAGCCGATCAGCAGCGGCGCCGCTTCCAGCTTGAGCTTCGAGCACATGTAGCCGAACACCGCGAAAAGCACCGTCATGTAGACGTCGAACACGTTGTTGTTCAGCGAGTACACGCCGATCGAGCAGAACACGAGGATCGACGGGTAGAGATACTTGTAGGGCACCTTCAGCAGCGCCACCCACATGCCGATCAGCGGCAGGTTGATGACCAGCAGCATCAGGTTGCCGACCCACATGGAGGCGATGAGGCCCCAGAACAGGTCGGGCTGCGCTTCCACCATGCGCGGACCCGGCTGGATGCCCTGGATGATCAGCGCGCCGACCATCAGCGCCATCACGGCGTTGGACGGGATGCCCAGCGTCAGCAGCGGGATGAAGCTGGTCTGTGCGGCCGCGTTGTTGGCCGCTTCCGGTCCGGCCACGCCCTCGATCGCGCCGGTGCCGAACAGATGCCGGCCCTTGGAGATCTTGCGCTCCATCATGTAGGAGCCGAAGGCCGCTAGCGAGGCGCCGCCGCCGGGCAGAATGCCCAGGAAGGAGCCAACGATGGTACCGCGCAGCACCGACGGTGTGGCTCGCTTGAACTCCTCGCGCGTCAGGAACAGGCTGCCGACCTTGGTGGTCAGCACGCTGCGCGCCTCGGGGCGTTCGAGGTTGAGGATGATTTCGGCGATGCCGAACATGCCCATCGCCACCGGCACGAAGCCGATGCCGTCCGACAGTTCCGGGATGCCGAAGGTGAAGCGCTGCTGGCCGGTTTGCACGTCGGTGCCCACGAGGCCCAAGGCCACGCCGAACACCACCATGCCAATGGCCTTGATCACCGAACCCTGCGCCAGCACCGAGGCGATGATCAGGCCCAATAGCATCAGCGAGAAGTAGTCAGCCGGGCCGAAGCTCAACGCCACCTGCGTCAGCAGCGGCCCCGAGGCCGCGACCAGCACGGTAGCGACGGAACCGGCGAAGAACGACCCGATGGCCGCGGTGGCCAGCGCCGCGCCGGCGCGCCCGTTGCGCGCCATCTTGTAGCCTTCGAGCGTGGTGACGACCGATGACACCTCGCCCGGCAGGTTCAGCAGGATGGCCGTGGTCGAGCCCCCATACTGCGCGCCGTAGAAGATGCCGGCCAGCATGATGATCGCGGTCGTCGCCGGCAGGCCGAAGGTGATCGGCAGCAGCAGCGAGATCGTCGCCACCGGCCCGATGCCCGGCAACACGCCGATGGCGGTGCCGATCAGCGCACCCAGCAGCGCGAAGGTGATGTTCTGAAACGACAGCGCAACGCCGAAGCCGTGCGCCAGGTTGGTCAGGAGCAGTTCCATGGTGTGTTCTTTCTCCCGATCAGGTCGGCCAAAGGTTCACGCGGATGTCCAGTTCGCGAATGAACACGAACCAGCACAACACGAGCAGAAAGGCGACTAGCCCCAGCACGCCGAGCGGCTTGCGGATATGGTCGCGCTCCGCGAGGCAGGCCAGCAGGATGGTGCCAACCAACGCCAGATAGAAGCCAAGCTTCTCCAGGAACAGGCCGAAGATGCACATGCAGGCGCAGATCAGCCCCAGGAAGCGCCAGCCCGGCGGAATCGCCAGCACCAGGAAGCCCACCAGCATGCCGATGCCGACGGCATTATAACCCTGCGAAAAATAGCCGCCGGCGCCGCGGATGAAGTACCAGGCCAGGTAGCCCACCACCATCGCGGCGATGAAGGACACGAACTCAGCCTGGGTCCAGGCGGTGAGCGTGCCGTCATTCTCGGGGCTGCGGATCCACAGCGCGATGGCACCGGCCGCGACCGCGCCGGCGAGCACCGTGAAGGTGATCACTTTGTCCGCGCGCACGCCGCCGTATTGCGTCAGGTACAGCACACCCAGAGCGGTCGCGAACATCACCACCGCGAGGATGCGCACCACATCAATGCCCTCGGGCTTCGCGACCTCGACGCGCTCGCCGCGCTTGCCGAAGCTGACGAAGATGACCAGCGCGCCCAGCCCCGCCTGCAACAGGAAGACCATCCAGGGCATATAGCCTGGACCCATCCGACGCGCAGTGCCGAGGTTGTGGTCCATGTTCAGGAACAGGCCGATTGTGGCCATCAGAACCAGGAACAGCCCGGCCACCACATCCCTGTGATTGATCTTCATCCCTTATGCCTCTCCCAGACGCGGCATCGCGGGCAGGTGCGGCGGGTGTGCCTTCCGGTCACGGCCCGAACTCCCCCGGAGCTTTGCCAAACTTCCGCCATGTTGCGCATTGCAGCGCCGCCGTCCAGCCCAATGCGCAATGGCATTTCGTCCACAACGCGTTCGACGACACAAAGACTGCGCATCAATCGGGCGTGGCGCCTGATGCGCGCACCACAGGCGCCCATTCCGCAACCTCGCGGCGGACGAATTCGGTGTACTCGGCCGGGCTCATTTGCCCCGGCGTCCCGCCCAATTCGGCGAAACGCGCGCGGATATCGCCAGCACCCAGAATCGCGCGCAGCTCGCGCGACAGCCGCTCCACAACCGGGGCGGGCATGCCTGCCGGGCCGGATAATCCGAACCAGGTGGTGCTGACAATGTCGAAGCCCTGCTCGCGCATCGTGGGCACATCGGGGAAGGCGGGGTGGCGCGCCTCGCTGCTCATCGCGATCGGGCGGACACTGCCCTGGCGGATATGCGACGCGGCCGAGGGCAGGCTGTCGGACATCAACGGCACCTGGCCGGCGATCACCGCGGTCATGGCCGGCCCCGCGCCGCGGAAGGGGATGTGGTTGATCTCGCGCCCCAGCATCTGCCCGATCCGGACGATCAACATATGGTTGGAGGAGCCCGCGCCGGAGCTCGCCATATCCAGCCCCTGCGGCCGGGCGCGATGCTGCGCCGCGAGTTCGGCGAGGTTCGTGATCCCCGCGCGCGGGTTGGCGACGAACACCGACGGGTTGGAGATCAACAGCGCGACATGCGTGAAATCACGAACCGCATCATAGCGGATGTTCGGATAGAGCGAGGGGCCAATGCCGTGGCTCGCGATGTTGCTCATGACCAGGGTCAGCCCATCGGGCGCCGCCTGGGCCGCCATCAGGCTGCCGACGGTGGCCCCGGCGCCCGCCCGATTCTCGACCGCGATGGCCATACCCAGGCGCTCGGCCAGGGGTGTCGCGACCATGCGCGCGACCAGGTCCGTCGTGCCGCCAGGCGCGAATGGAACGATCAGCCGGATGGGCGCGTTGGGCCAGGCCTGGGCGAAGGCGGGCATGGCCAAGGGCATGGCGAGCAAGGCGCGGCGCGCGATCTTCATGGACATCTCCCGGTCTTGCGAATGGCTATCGCAAACCGGCGCCCGGCAATCAAGCACCGCCTGGACAGCGCGGCCCGCCGGCGGGATGGTTGCGCCATGCATCTTCCCAATGACCTGACCTCCCACCTTGCCACCGCCACGCAGCGCATCGAGCCTTGGCTGATCGCCACACGGCGCGACATCCACGCCCATCCGGAATTGGGCTTCGAGGAGGTGCGGACCGCGGGCATCGTGGCCGCCGAATTGTCGCGCCTGGGCATCGCGCATCGCACCGGCGTGGGCCGCACCGGCATCGTCGCCGAGATCAAGGGCGGGCGGCCGGGCAAGACGCTGGCGATCCGCGCCGACATGGATGCACTGCCCATCCATGAGGAAACCGGCCAGGAATTCGCCAGCACCATCGCGGGAAAAATGCACGCCTGCGGGCATGACATTCACACCGCGACATTGTTGGGCGTGGCCGAGGTGCTGCGGGACCTCGCACCCGAATTATCAGGCAACATCCGGCTGATCTTCCAGCCGGCCGAGGAAATCCTCGAAGGTGCGCCGGCGATGATCGCCGATGGTGCGGCCGATGGCGTGGATATGGCGCTCGGCTTCCACAATATGCCTGATATGCCGGTGGGCGGCTTCGGCTATGTGCGCGGCATGGCGCTGGCGGCATCGGACCGCTTCGACATCATCGTGCAGGGCAAATCCGGCCATGCGGCGCACCCCTATGCCAGCGTGGACCCGATCGTGGCGGCGGCGCAGTTGATCACGCAGCTGCAGACGGTGGTCTCACGCGAGCAGAGGGCCATTCATCCCTGCGTTGTGACAGTGGGCATGGTGCAGGGTGGTGCCACCTACAACATCATCCCCGAACGGGTGCATCTGAAGGGCACGGTGCGCACGCTGCACCCCGAGGCGCGGGACGTGGCCGAGGCCGCGATCCGCCGTCTGTGCGAGGGTATCGCCGCCGGGCTGCGCTGCGGCGTGGATGTGACCTATCGCCGCCTGGTGCCTAGCCTGCGCAATGACGACCGCGTGCTGGAACCGGCGATCCGCAGCGTGGAGAACCACTTCGGCCTGACCGCCGAGGAAAAGCCACCCTCCATGGGAGCCGAGGATTTCTCGGCCTTTGCCGACCGTGTGCCGAGCTTCCACCTGCTGGTCGGCGCCGGCGCGCCAGGCCGCGATGACCGGTTGCACAATGCGCACTACCAGCCCGACGAAGCCTGCATCGGACTCGGCGTCCAGGCACTCTCACGCATCGCCGTGGACATGCTGCGCGCCTGATGCCGCGCATCGCTGAACTGCCCGCGCCGGAGGTCGCAGCGCGCATCGGCGCGGGTGCCGTGGTGCTGCTGCCGATGGGCAGCACGGAAACGCATGGGCCGGGCGCGCCGATGGGCGACTATCTGCTGGCCGAACAGATCGCGCTGCTGGCAGCGGGGCGCGCGGATGCATTGGTCGCACCGGCTTTGCCCTTCGGCGGTGAGGATTTCTTCGCGGGCGTGCCAGGTGGCGTCGCGCTGACGCATGGCACGCTATCGGCACTGCTGCGCGAAGTCATGGACGGCCTGATCGCCGGCGGCGCGCGGCGCGTGCTGATCATCAACGGCCATGGCGGCAACATCCCGCCCATCGAGGAAACCCAGCGCCGCATGCGTGAAGCACGAGGCCTGCTGATTCCCGCCCTGCATCTGTGGCGCGAGGCGACGGCGCTGCTGCCGGGCCTGGGCGCCGACCCCGCCGCCACCGGCCATGGCGGCAATCCAGTCTTGTCGGTGGCGCTGCATCTGCTGCCCGGATTGTGCCGGCCGGACAGGCTCACGCCCCGCGCCGCCGGCGGCATGCTCCTGGGCCAGCCTGTCGCCGGTTTCGCCGGTGTCAGGCTAGGCGGCGTTACCATCGGCATGCCGACATTGATTGATGAAATCGCCCCCGGGGGCACGCAGGCAGCCGATCCGCGCGGCGCCAGCGCGGCGCACGGCGCACGCATCACCGACGCATTGGTCGATGCGGCATGCGCCGCAATCGCCGCATTGAAGGAGCATGGCGGATGAAGATTTGTGTGTTCGGCGCCGGCGCCATTGGCGGGCATATCGCCGCGCGCCTGGCCAAGGGCGGCGCGGATGTTTCCGTCGTGGCGCGCGGTGCGCAACGGGATGCGCTGGCGGCGCGCGGACTGACGGTGCGCGCGCCTGATGGCGAGTGGCATTGCACTCCGCGCGTAGGCCAGCCCGAGGAACTCGGCCCTCAAGACGCGGTGCTGGTCACCACGAAGCAGACCGGGCTTGGCGGCGTGGCGCGCGCCATCGCGCCGCTGCTCGGCCCCGAGACCAGCGTGACCTTCGTGATGAACGGCATCCCCTGGTGGTATTTCGACGCCACACCCACGCCGCGCCGCCTGCCGCTGGTCGACCCAGGCGATGTGGTGCGCGACGCGATCGGTGTGCCGCGCACGATCGGCGGCGTGGTCTGGTCCGCCTGCACGGTGGTGGAGCCTGGCGTGGTGCAGGTGGCCAGCGCCACTTCGCGCCTGATCCTGGGTGAGGTGGATGGGCGCATCAGTCCGCGCGCCCAGGCCATCGCGGATGCGCTGAAGGCCGGCGGCATGGGCGCCAAAGTGACGCCCGATATCCGCACCGAATTGTGGAACAAGCTGATCGGCAATCTGGCCAATGGGCCGCTCTGCCTGCTCTCGAGGCTGAATATCCGCGAGACCTTCCAGGACCCGGCCGTGAAGGACGCCGCGCTGCGCGTGATGGAGGAAGCCATCGCGATTGCCAAAGCCCTTGGCGTGCCAATGCAGATCGACGCCGCCGACCGCATTGCGCGCAGCATCGACACGCCGCACAAGCCATCCATTCTGCAGGATCTGGAAGCCGGGCGGCCAATGGAGATCGACAGTCTTTTCTTGCAGCCCCTGGAACTGGGCCGCGATGCGGGCGTGGCGGCGCCCATGCTGGAACTCACCGTCGCGTTGGCCCGCCAGGCCGCGCGCGCAACAGGGACATATCCATGACCGTCACCCTCTATGGCGTCGCGCGCTCGCGCGCATCGCGCAACCTGTGGCTGCTGCACGAAACGGGCATGCCCTTCACGCATGAGCCGGTGATCCAGGCCGGGCGTCTGGCGGACCCCGCCGCGCAGATCAACACGCAAAGCCCCGCATTCCTGGCGGTGAATCCCACCGGCAAGATTCCCGCGCTGGTCGACGGCGATCTGGTGCTGAATGAATCGCTGGCGATGAACCTGTATCTCGCCAAGAAGGCCGGCGGGCCGCTGGCACCGGCCAACCTGGCCGAGGATGCGCGCATGACCGCTCTCGCCATCTGGGCGATGACCGAGGTGGAGCCGCACACCATCAACATCCTCTACCACCGCGTCATGAAGCCCGTGGCCGAGCGCGACGAGAGCGTGGCGCAGGCCGCCATCGCCGCACTCGCGGCGCCCTTCGCGGTGCTGGATGCGGCGCTGGCCGAAACCGGCTTCCTGGTCGGCGGCCGCTTCACCGTGGCCGACATCAACACCGCCGAAGTGGTGCGCTATGCCATGCCGGTGCCCGCCCTGTTCGAAGCGGCACCGCGGGTGAAGGCCTGGCTCGCCGCCTGCCACGCGCGGCCGGGCTACAAGGCTATGATGGCGCAGCGGGATGCGGAGCCGGCATAGCGGTCTGCCCCAGCACCCAGCCCTCCCAGGCGCGCACAGCGGCATCATCGGGAATGTGGTCGGGGCGCGCGCCGTCGATCACGCGCAGCATGGCGAGCAGGCCGAGCACGCAGTCAAGCCTGTCCTCGCCATCGGCTGCCGCGCCGAAGCCATCCTGGATCACCGCGCGCAAGGCAGGTTCTGCCGTATGGCCCGCGCATTCCAGCAAGGCGGGCGCCAAAGCGCGTCGTGCCGCCTGGTCGCGCTTGCTGCCTGACATGCACAGGCCCAACTGCCGCAGCGCCTCAGCTGGATAGACCTCGGCCAGCACGGCCTGCCCGGGTGCCATCAGCGCATGCAATGCCCCCTCGAAGGGCCAAAGGCGATAGGGTGCGCCATTGGCCAAGGCGGGTGCGAGCCAGCCGCGCCAGGCGGCGATCGCGGCCTTGCCGGACTGGTTGGCCCCAAGCGTCCAGAACAGTGGTGCGCCCGCGGGGCGTTCGGCGGTAGCGCGGTCGCATAGCCGCGACAGATCGGCGGCGTTGGCAAAGCCCAGCGCCCGCGCGTGGCTGAGCCGCGTCATGCCCTTGATGCCGCGCGCCGGATAGAAGGGGCGCGCAAGCGAGACGGTGGCCAGCGTCTCGTTCACCTCGAAGAAATCCTCCTGGCCCGCAAGCCCGCGCAGGAATGATACGAACCCTGCCTCCGCGCGGGCGGCGGCGAAAGCGCGCGGCACGCCGAGCGGCAAGTCCAGGCCCACCACCACCGGCATCCCTTCGGAGAGGCATTCGGTCAGCATTGCGGCCGGCTCGCCCACCGGCCGTGGGGCCGCCACGCGCCAGCCCTGCGCACCACGCCGCGCCATGCAGACAAAGCGCTTGGCCGGGTGCATCGACCAGTCGGCATGCAGTGCGATCATTCCGCTTGCGTGCCACCGGCGCACTGCGGCAGCCTTCGCGCCGGAGGTTCCCCGATGCGCCTGTCCATCCTGCTCGCCGCCATGCTGCTGGCCCCCCTACCCGCACTCGCCAACTACTGGGTGTATTGCGCCAATGGGCGCATCGAGGTCGATAGCCGCGACCCGGAGCAGATGCGCATCGCTCGCGGATCGGGCATGTGCCAGATGGGGCCGCGCTTCGGCTTCGCCACCGATGCGCGCAGCTTCGCCGACCGCAATTTCGGCGGCCCCGGCCGGGCCTGTTCCTGCCGATGAGCGGCATCACCCGCCCCGATGGCAGCTATGGTGCTGTCGCCAAGATCTTCCACTGGGTCAGTGTGCCGCTGATGATCTTCGCGATCGCCAGTGGCTGCGTCATCGGCTTTATCCGCGACAGTTCGAAATTCGAATTCTACGCGATCCACGAAAGCCTGGGCTTCACGCTGTTCCTGGTGGCGGTGGCGCGCCTGGCCTGGCGCCGCTTCAACCCTCCGCCGCCCCTGCCCGACCACCTGCCGCCCTTGATGCGCCGCGCGGCCGAGGGCGCGCATCACGCGCTCTATGCCGTGCTGATCATCCAGCCGGTGCTGGGCTTCTTCGGCACCAATGCCTGGGGCTTCCCGATGGCGGGTGCGACCGCCTATCTGGGCTTCATCGATTTTCCCAAATTCATGGAGGCCAATGCGACGCTCGGCACCATCCTGCTGGCGGCGCACAAGTACCTCGGCTGGGCGATCATCGCGCTGCTCTTCGCGCATATCGGCGGTGCGATCTATCACCACACAATCCGGCGTGACGGGACGCTGATGCGCATTATCTAGACGAGTACTTTTGTGCCGACGCCGCCACCTGTAAGGAAGCGGGATGACGATCCTGATCACCGGCGGCTTTGGTTTCATCGGTTCGGCCGTGCTGCGGCATCTGCTGGCCGCGACCGACCATCGCATCGTCAACATCGACAAGATGACCTATGCGGCCTCACCGGCCACGCTGGCCATGCATGCCGGTGACGCACGCCATGTCCATATCCGTGCCGATATCTGCGACCTCGACGCGATGCGCGCGACCTTCGCCACGCATAAGCCCACGCATGTCATGCACCTGGCGGCCGAATCGCATGTGGACCGCAGCATCGACGGGCCGGCCGAGTTCATCCGCACCAATGTGGTCGGCACGCAGGTCCTGCTGGAGGCCGCGCGTGAATACTGGCAGGGCCTCGCCCCCGATGCGCGCGCTGGCTTCCGCTTCCACCATGTCAGCACCGATGAGGTGTTCGGCAGCCTCGACCATGGCGACCCGCCCTTCGGTCCGACCACACCCTATGATCCGCGCAGCCCTTACAGCGCGTCGAAGGCCGCATCCGACCATCTGGTGCGCGCATGGCAGCACACCTATGGTTTTCCGGCCTTCGTCTCCAACACGACGAACAATTATGGCCCCTGGCAGTTCCCGGAGAAGCTGATCCCGCTGGTCACTCTCAACGCGCTGGAGGGCAAGCCCCTGCCGGTCTATGGCGACGGCTCCAATGTGCGCGACTGGCTGCATGTGGATGACCATGCCGAGGCGCTGGCGCTGGCGCTGTCCCGCGGCGAGCCCGGTGCCACCTATTGCATTGGCCCACGCCAGGAACGCACCAATCTTCAAGTCGTACAAGCGATCTGCGCGACGCTGGACGAACTGCGCCCCGACCCTGCCGGCCCGCGCACGCGGCTGATCAGCTTCGTGCGCGACCGGCCCGGCCATGATTTCCGCTACGCCATGGACCCCTCGGGCGCCGAGGCCGCGTTGGGCTGGCGGGCGCGCTACGATTTCGAAACCGGTCTGCGCCATACCATTCGATGGTACCTCGACAACGAGGCCTGGTGGCGCCCGATCCGCGCAGGGGCCTATTCGGGGCAAAGATTGGGAACCAAGGCATGAAGGGCATCATTCTCGCCGGCGGTTCCGGCACACGGCTGCACCCGATGACCATGGCGGCCTCCAAGCAGCTGCTGCCTGTCTATGACAAGCCGATGATCTATTATCCGCTGTCCACGCTGATGCTGGCCGGCATCCGGGACATCCTGGTGATCTCCACCCCGCAGGACCTGCCCGCCTTTCAGCGCCTGCTGGGCGATGGCAGCGCCTTCGGCATTCGCCTGCAATACGCTGAACAGCCCAGCCCCGATGGCCTGGCACAGGCCTTCCTGATCGGCGAGCGTTTCGTCGATGGCGGGCCGGCCGCGCTCGCACTCGGCGACAACATCATCTATGGCGACGGCCTGCCCGCCACCATGCAATCCGCGGGCGAACGCGCCGCGCGTGGCGAGGCGACCATATTCGGCTATCGCGTGGCGGACCCCGAACGCTATGGCGTGGCGGAATTCGACGCCGCTGGCCGCGTGCTCTCCATCCAGGAAAAGCCTGCGCAGCCGCGCTCCGATTGGGCGGTGATCGGGCTGTATTTCTACGACCACCGCGTGACGGAGATGGCACGGCTAATCCGTCCCTCGGCGCGTGGTGAGTTGGAAATCACCGACCTCAACATCCTCTACATGGAGGCCGGCGCCCTGCACGCCGAACAACTGGGCCGCGGTTGCGCCTGGCTCGATGCCGGCACGCCCGCGAGCCTGCTGCAGGCGGCGACCTTCGTGCAGACCGTTCAGGAACGCCAGGGCCTGCAGGTCGGCTGCCCAGAGGAGGTCGGCTTCCGCCTTGGCTTCCTGGATGCCGCCGCCTTGCGTGCGCGCGGCGACGCCTTGGGCAAGACCGCCTATGGGCGCTATCTTGTCAACCTGTCGGAAGGACGGCTCACATGAAGGCCACTCCTCTCGCCATCCCTGACGTGCTGCTCTGCGAACCCTTCCGCCACGCCGATGAGCGCGGCTTCTTCTCCGAGGTCTGGAAACGCAGCGCCGACAGCGCGGCCGGCATGCATGCCGACTGGGTGCAGGACAACCACTCCCTCTCGCGCACGCAGGGCGTGCTGCGCGGGTTGCATTTCCAGCTCGAACCCATGGCTCAGGCCAAATTCGTGCGCGTGGTGCGCGGCCGGCTATGGGATGTGGCGGTGGATATCCGCCAAGGCAGCCCAACCTATGGCCAGCATGTCTCAGCCGAACTCTCGGCCGAGAATTGGCGCCACGTCTTCGTCCCGCGCGGCTTCGCGCATGGCTTCATCACGCTCGAGCCGGATACCGAAGTGATCTATAAGGTCGACAACGAATACTCGCGCGAGCATGACCGCGTGATCCGATGGGATGACCCGGCATTGGGCATCCCATGGCCGCTACCAGCGGGTGGGCCGGTACTGTCCGACAAGGACCGCCACGCGCCTCTCCTGGCCGAGATCCCGCCTCCCTTCCCGGCATGAAGCGTATCCTCTTCACCGGCGCAGCGGGCCAGGTGGGCGGCGCGCTCGCCACCGCCCTGCCCGCGCGGGGGTTCACCGCCCTGCCGACCACTCGCGACAGCCTCGATTTCGATAGGCCCGAGAGCATCACCGCGGCCTTCCACGCCGCCCGCCCCGATGCCGTGGTCAGCGCCGCCGCCTGGACCGCGGTGGATGCCGCCGAGAGCAACGAGGCCGCCGCCTTCCGCGCCAATGCCGAGGGCCCGGCGCAACTCGCGGCAGTTTGCGCGGCCGCCGGCATTCCGTTGATCCACATCAGCACCGACTATGTCTTCGCCGGCGACAAGCCCGAACCCTATACGGAAGCCGACCCCACCGGCCCGGTGAGTGCCTATGGCCGCAGCAAGCTCGCCGGCGAATGGGGCGTGCTGGCGGCCAACCCGCGCACGATCGTGCTGCGCACCGCCTGGGTCTATGCCGCCACCGGCAAGAATTTTCTGCGCAGCATGCTGGCACTCGGTGCCACGCGGCCTGAGCTGCGCATCGTCGCCGACCAGCAGGGCAACCCAACGGCCTCGGCCGATCTGGCGGATGCCATCGGCGATGTGCTGCTGCAGCTGCGTGATGGCTGGCGCGACGAGTATCGCGGCATCTTCCACGCCACTGCGCAGGGTGACACGACTTGGCATGGTTTCGCCGCCGCCATTTTCGAGGCCTCCGCCGGCCCGCGCCCAGCGCTGCACCCGATCACCACCGCCGAATACCCCACGCCCGCGCGCCGGCCGGCCAATAGCAGGCTGGATGGCGCGAAGCTGCAACAGGTCTTCGGCGTGCGGCTGCCGCATTGGCGGCAGGGCCTGGCGCGCGTCATGCAGGAGGTGACCAGCGCCTGACGCGCGGCGCCTGACGCGCGCAGCCGGGCGCCTTATCCGCGCTGCATCGTGCAGGCCGAAGGCTGCTCATCGACAGCGTTGATCGACAGCCCATCCAGCACGGGCGCAATACCAGCCTCGGGCTGCAGCAATATCCTGACGCGCAAGGCGCCCGCCTCGCTGCCCAGGATGGCCTCGGCCCGGCCCGCGCCGGCGGCCAGCCGCTGCTCATGCAGCGCGATACCCTCCGGTTCCGACAGGATGCGCCACAGCCCGCCGCCCTGGCCATGGTGCAGCGCAAGCCGCCAGCGCCCCGGCGGCAGGGTGAAGACCCGGCCGGTGTCGAGGCGCTCCGCTCCAGTGCAGACAGATTGGCCGATGGCGAGCGCGTGCGGAACCACCGGGTCCGCCATGGCAACCAGCCGGTCCAGCGGCGACCAGCCCTCCGGATAGAGCCACAGCGACGTCGCGCCACAGGGCAGGATGCGCGTTGGCGTGCCGTGGATACGCTCGATCGCGACCCTGTCCAGGCCGGTCATCAAGATGAAGCGGTAAGCTGGCGGCGTGCCGCGCGGGGCATGGCGGGCCTGCACCAGGCTGCGCGAATCCTCGATCCAGAGGAAGGGACGACCCTCGCCGAAATCAAGCGATTCCACCTGCCTTCGCCAGCCGCTCGCCGCGGCCATCGTGCGCGCGTGCCAGTATGCGGCCAGGCCCGCGCGCAGGGTGACATCAGGATCGGCGGCGTCCAGGCAGACCAGTTCGGGCGGGCGCCAATGCATCAGCGCGGGCGCGGCCGCGCCACCAGCCAGCGCGGAGATGCCCGCAATGCCCGCCGCTGCCACCGCCGCGATGCCGGCCATCGCGCGCTGCCATCGGGCGGCGAGCATGCCGGCGAGAAAAATCGCCGGCCACCATGCGATCGGGTTGGCATAGCGCCAGGTATGCGGGCCGCCATAGAGCAGCGCCGTGATCATGATCGATGCCCCACAAGCCGAAGCGGCGACCACCAGGAAGAAACGCAGCGCATCGGGATGCCCGGCCTGCGGCAGCCATGCCGCCGCGCGCCGCGGCCTGAACAAGGCCAGCGCGACGGGCAGGCAAAAAAGCAGCATCAATGCTTGTTGTGGCTCGCGCAGCAGGTCGGGCGCGAGGGCGCGCAAGGCCTCCGCCAGCCCTGCGCCACCTCCTGGCAGGGGCGCACGGCCACTGACCAGCCCCAGCGCGAACCCAGCCCCCGCCCCGAGCACCAGCACCGCGGCCATCCGCCAGGCGACAGGCCGCGGCATGGACCGGCGCAGCACCGCATCCGCCACCGCGATCAGCGCGGGCAAGACGGCATGCGCGACAACAATGGTGTTGGATGCGCTAGCCAGCGCGGTGAGCAGCCCCAGGCCCAGCCAGACGCCCCAGCCGCCTTGCTGCCTGGCGCGCCAGGCCAGGGCCAGCACGGCCAGGCCCGCGATGAAGGCGCCGCTCTGCCAGACCGGCATCATCAGCATGACGTGCAGGCTGGCGGGCAGATCAGCCGGGGCCACGCCGCGCGCCACCAGATACGCCTGCTGCAACAGCCCCAGCACCACCAGCGCCGCCAGAATCAGCGCCAGCCAAAGGCCGGACCAGGCCCCGAAGATGGCGCGTCCGATCCAGCCTCCGAGCAGGCTCAACAGCGCGAAGGCCAGCGCCGCATAACCCCAGAAGCCCAGCCGCCAGCTGCCGGTGATGGCGTCAATCAGGCCGGCGATGGCGAGATCGGGGATGAAGCTCGGCACGCGCGAGGGCTGGAAGCGCCACAGCGCTGATAGGTCGGCGCGCAGCTCCTCGATCAGCAGCGCGGGGTAGAGGGTGTCAGCATGCAGCGCGAAGCCCAGGAAATGGGCCGAATTCACGGCCGCATAGGACACCGCCAGCCCAAGGGCCAGGATGGCGGCGGTATTCCGCGTGCGAGCCACGCGATGACCGGGCGCAATCACGCGCCGTTCAGGCATTTCCGTTCAGATAGGCCATCGCCACCTGCGTGCCGCCCGCCTTGTGCGGCACGCCCGCCGCGGCCAAGCCCATCTCCACGCCCGCGATGGTGCCCACCAGTTGCAGATCACCCAGGTCGCCCAGATGGCCGATACGGAACACCCGGTCGTTCAATTGCCCGAGCCCATTGCCCAGCGACATGTTGAACTTCTCCAGGATGGTCGCGCGCAACGCATTGGCGCTGTGGCCTTCGGGCAGGCGCACAGCCGTCAGCACGGAGGAGTAGTGGCGCGGCTCGGCGCATTGGATTTCCATGCCCCAATGACGCACCGCGCGGCGCGTGGCCTCGGCGTGGCGGTCATGGCGCGCGAAGACATTCTCCAGCCCTTCCTCGGCCAGCATGTCGAGCGCGGCATCCAGGCCGTAGAGCAGGTTGGTCGCCGGCGTATAGGGAAAATAGCCGGTCGCGTTGGAGGCGATCATGTGCCGCCAATCCCAGAAGGAACGCGGCAGCTTCGCGGTTTCGCTGGCCTTCAGCGCCTTTTCGCTGACGGCGTTGAACGACAGGCCCGGCGGCAGCATCAGGCCCTTCTGGCTGCCCGAGACGGTGACATCCACGCCCCATTCATCGTGCCGGTAGTCCATGCTGGCGAGGCCTGAGATGGTGTCCACCAGCAGCAGCGCCGGGTGGCCCGCCGCGTCGATCGCCGCGCGCACTTCGCCGATGCGGCTGGTCGCCCCGGTGCTGGTCTCATTGTGCACGACGCAGACCGCCTTGATGGCGTGCGCGGTGTCGGCGCGCAGATGTTCCTCGATGGCTGCAGGATCGGCGCCACGGCGCCAGTCGCCCTTGATGAATTCGGGGCGCAGGCCCAGGCGCTCGGCCATTTCGCGCCACAGCGAGGCGAACCAGCCGGTCTCGCACATCAGCACGCGGTCACCGGGCGAGAGCGTGTTGGCCAGCGCCGCTTCCCAAGCCCCAGTGCCGGAGGCCGGGTAGATCACCACATGGCCTTGCGTCTTGAAGACGAATTTCACCTTCTCCAGCAGTTGCTTGCCGAAGCGGCCAAAATCCGGGCCGCGATGGTCCATGGTCGGGTTGTCCATCGCGCGCAGCACGCGGTCGGGCACGTTGGAAGGCCCGGGCAATTGCAGGAAATGCCGGCCGGCGACGTGCTTGGATGCGAAATAGACCATGGGGGTCCTCCATTCGAGCCTGATCCGCGAAGGTGAACACCGCAGCGGTGAAACAGCTCGCATGAATGGCGCTGTTCTGCCCTGCCCGGCCGCCTGCTGCCAATGAGTTCGGCTTCTGCCTGGAATTGGCCACAAGCGCGTGGTTCAAGCATTCGATGATGGGTGAAGATCTGCGCGAGGCGGTGGTGCTGCTCGCGGCCGTGGGCTTGGTGGCCTGGGTCGCGCATCGCGCGCGGCTGTCCATCGTGCTGGGCTTCGTGGTGGTGGGCATCATCCTGGGACCCTACGGGCTGGGGCGGTGGGACGATGCCTTCCCCTGGCTTGCCGCCATCACCATCGACAAGACGAATGGGCTGCACCTGGCGGCCGAACTGGGTGTCGCCTTCCTGCTGTTCATGATCGGACTCGAACTTTCGCTCGAACGGCTATGGCGCATGCGCGCGCTGGTCTTTGGCCTGGGGGGCGCGCAGGTGCTGGTGACGGGTGCGGCGATCGCGGCCATCGCCGCCTGGGCGGGTGCGGCGCCCGCGGTCGCGGTGCTGATCGGTGGCGCGCTGGCGCTGTCATCGACGGCCATCGTCATCCAACTGCTGACCGAACAGGGGCGGCTCGGCACGCTGACCGGCCGCACCGCCTTCGCCATCCTGCTGTTCCAGGACCTAGCAGTGGTACCGCTGCTGTTCATGGTGGGCGTGCTGGGCGCCAACGCCGATGCAGGGCTTGCCGAACTGGCGCGGGGCGTCGCCTTTGCCATCGGCAAGGCGACGCTGGTGATCGCGTTGATCATCGCGCTCGGCCGGCTGATCGCGCGTCCCATCCTGCGCGCGGTGGCCGAGACGCATTCGCGCGAGGCATTCCTGGCGGCCGTCCTGCTGGCCATCATCGGCACCGCCATGGCCACCGAAGCCGCAGGCCTGTCGCTAGCGTTGGGCGCCTTCCTGGCCGGGCTGCTGCTGGCCGAGACCGAGTACCGCCCGCAGATCGCGGTGGACCTGGAGCCCTTCAAGGGGTTGCTGCTGGGCGTGTTCTTCGTCTCCGTGGGCATCGGGCTCGACACCGCGCAGGTGCTGGCCAATGCGCCCGCCGTGCTGGGCGCGGCGGTGGGGCTGGTGCTGCTGAAGGCGGCGGTCATCTACCTGCTGGCCCGGCTGGCGCGCGAGCCGCGCGGCACCGCGGTCGATGTCGCGCTGCTGCTCTCCCAGGGCGGGGAATTCGCCTTCATCATCATCGCGGCCGCGACAGGCTTGGGGCTGGTGGCAGCACCCGTGGCAGCCTTCATCGGGCTGGTCGCGGGGCTGACCATGCTGGCGACGCCGGCGCTGGCCTGGGCCGGCAGGCGGCTCGCCGCACGGCTGGAACAGGCCGCCCCGCTCGCCGAGACGGTGCCGGATGCGATGGAAGTACCCGGCGGGCATGTGATCATCGCGGGCTATGGCCGGGTGGGCCGGGCGGTGGGCGAATTGCTCGACACCCAGCGGGTACCGCATCTGGCGATCGACCGCCGCACCGGGCGCGTCGCGCGGTTGCGGCGCGAGGGTGCCGCCGTCTTCTACGGTGATGCCGCGCAGCCTGAGATGCTGGCCCGCCTGGGTGCCGACCGCGCCGCGGCGCTGGTCATCACCATGGACAATGCCGAGCAGGCGCTGGAGGTCACGCGCAACGCCCACCGCAGCTGGCCGGGCCTGCCCATCCATGCCCGCGTGCGCGACACCGCCCATGCCCGCGCCCTGTTGGAAGCCGGCGCCACCCATGTCGTGCTGGAAACGCTGGAGGCCGGGCTGCAGATGGGCGAGGCGCTGCTGGTCGAAGTCGGCGTGCCCGATGACACGGCGCGCGCGTTGATCGCCGAACAGCGCGAGGCCACGCGCGCGGGGCTTGCCGTACGTCGCTGACCCTCCCTTGCATGCCAGCGCGCGCGCCCCTATCCGGCGCGCGTAGCAGGGAGCTTCGCCATGGGTCGCATCGCCAAGATTTTCGCCAATGAAGTGCTGGACAGCCGGGGCAACCCGACGGTCGAGGCCGAAGTGGTGCTGGACAGCGGCGAGACCGGGCTGGCCATCGTGCCCTCCGGCGCATCCACCGGCGCGCATGAGGCCGTGGAACTGCGCGATGGCGACAAGGCGCGCTTTGGCGGCAAGGGTGTGCTGAAGGCGGTGGCGAATATCGAAGGCGCGATCCGCGAGGCGCTGGCCGGCATGGATGCCACCGACCAGGTTGGCGTGGACTCGGCGATGCTGGCGCTGGACGGCACGCCCAACAAGGCGAAGCTGGGTGCCAATGCGATGCTGGCCGTCAGCCTGGCGACCGCCAAGGCGGCGGCGGCGCATCACGGCCTGCCGCTGTATCGCTATGTCGGCGGCGCACTGGCGCGCATGCTGCCGGTGCCGATGATGAACATCATCAATGGCGGCAAGCACGCGGACAACCCGATCGACATCCAGGAATTCATGGTGATGCCAGTGGGTGCCGCGACGGGGTCGGATGCGATCCGGATCGGTGCTGAGATTTTCGCGGCACTGAAGAAGTCGCTGCATGATGCCGGGCACAACACCAATGTCGGCGATGAGGGCGGCTTCGCGCCGAATATCGGCAGTTCGGATGAGGCGCTAGGCTTCATAGCGGCGGCCTGCGAGAAGGCCGGCCACAAGCTCGGCCAAGATGTGATGCTGGCGCTGGATTGCGCGAGCACCGAATTCTACCACGACGGCATGTACAAGCTGGAGGGCGAGGGCAAGACGCTCGATGCCGGCGGCATGGTGGATTACCTGGCGGCACTCTGCGCGAAGTGGCCGATCATCTCGATCGAAGATGGCATGGCCGAGGATGACTGGGCGGGCTGGAAGCTGCTGACCGAGCGCATCGGCGACAAGGTGCAGCTGGTGGGCGACGATTTGTTCGTGACCAACACCGCGCGGCTGATGCAGGGCATCCGCACCGGCACGGCCAATTCCATCCTGGTGAAGGTCAACCAGATCGGCACGCTGACCGAGACGCTGGAGGCGGTCGATGCGGCGCATCGCGCGCGCTACACGGCGGTGATGAGCCACCGCTCGGGCGAGACCGAGGACAACACCATCGCCGACCTGGCCGTCGCCACGAATTGCGGGCAGATCAAGACCGGCTCGCTGTCGCGCTCGGACCGTCTGGCCAAGTACAACCGGCTGATCCGGATCGAGCGGGAATTGGGTGGCGCTGCGCGCTACGCGGGGCGCTCGGTGCTGCGCGCAACATAAATTTCACCGGATTTCACGATTTGGGGTTGCGCCACACGCCGTTGCCTGATTCTTTGGCTGCGGGGGATCGGGGGATCCATGGGTTTCTGGCGAGGAATCAAGCGACGCTTGAAGGCTGCGGTGCCGCCGCTGCTCTTTGCGGGCGTTGCTGTGTATTTCGCCTGGCACTCCACCCATGGCGAACGCGGGACGCAAGCGCGCGAGGCGCGCCGGGCCGATATCGCCAGCGCCCAACAGCAACGGGCGGCAGCCTTGTCCGAATGGGAAGCGGCGCAGCGCCGGGTGAATGGGCTGCGGAATGACCGGCTGGACCCCGACCAGTTGGATGAACGCGCACGGGCCTTGCTGAACCTGACCACGCCTGGCGAAATCATCATTCCATATACGCAGGGCCAGCGTTTGTTCTGACAGCGTTTCTGACACTTAACTGCCATCTGGTTAATTTCCATTTTTGCATTGCAGCATAAGGCTTTCCGCTCTTGTGCTGGTCACAGCGCGTGGATAGATGGGCTGAAGTTGAGGAGCTCCCGCATGCCACAAGCAGCCACCGCAGCCGCCGCGCGCAAGAAAGGGGCCAAGGCCCCGCTTCGCAGCACCGGGGCCAAGCCCGCCGGGGCCATCCTGACCACTGGACAACTGACCCAATGCTACCGCGACATGCTGCTGATCCGCCGCTTCGAGGAGAAGGCGGGGCAGCTCTACGGCATGGGTCTGATTGGCGGATTCTGCCACCTCTATATCGGGCAGGAAGCGGTGGTGGTGGGCGTTCAGTCGCAGCTCAGACCCGGTGATCAGGTCATCACCTCCTATCGCGACCATGGGCATATGCTGGCCTGCGAGATGGAAGCGCGCGGCGTGATGGCAGAGCTGACCGGCCGCATCGGCGGCTATTCCAAGGGCAAGGGCGGCAGCATGCACATGTTCAGCCGGGAGAAGGGATTCTACGGCGGCCATGGCATCGTGGGCGCGCAGGTATCGCTCGGTGCGGGGCTGGCCTTTGCCAACTGGTACCGTGAGGACGGGCTGATCGCGGCGACCTATTTCGGCGAGGGTGCGGCGAACCAGGGCCAAGTGTACGAAAGCATGAACCTGGCGGGGCTTTTGAAGCTGCCCTGCATCTTTATCATCGAGAACAACCGCTATTCGATGGGCACCAGCCAGGAACGCGCTTCGGCCTCGCGCGATTTTTCGAAGAATGGCGCGCCGTGGAACATCCCGGGTGAACAGGTGGACGGGATGGATGTGCGCACCGTGGCCGCGGCCGCGGCACGCGCCGCCGAGCACTGCCGCAGCGGCAAGGGCGCCTATCTGCTGGAGATGCAGACCTATCGCTACCGCGGGCACTCCATGTCCGATCCGGCGAAATACCGCACGCGCGAGGAGGTGCAGAAGATGCGCGAGCAGCGCGACTGCATCGACAATCTGCGCCACTTGCTGCTGGCGGACGGTGTCACCGAAGCGGCGCTCAAGAAGATTGATGACGAGGTGAAGGCCATCGTCCAGGACAGCGCCGATTTCGCGCAGAGCTCGCCGGAGCCGGATGTGTCCGAGCTGTGGGCCGATATCTTGGTGGAGCGCTGAGCGATGGGCGTCGAAATCCTGATGCCGGCGCTCTCGCCGACCATGACCGAGGGCAAGCTGGCGCGCTGGCTGAAGCGCGAGGGCGATGCGATCCGCTCGGGCGAGGTGATCGCCGAGATCGAGACGGACAAGGCGACCATGGAAGTGGAAGCTGTGGATGAGGGCAAGCTGACGCGCATCCTGGTGCCGGAAGGCACTGAGAATGTCGCGGTGAATTCGGTGATCGCAGAACTGGATGGTGGGGCGGGCGCGAAGGCGGCGCCTGCGCCGGTCGCGGCGCCGATTGCCGCACCTGTTGTGATCGCGGCCGCCGCCGCGGCTCCTGAGAAGGAATGGGGCGCCATGAAGACCATGACCGTGCGCGAGGCGCTGCGAGAAGCGATGGCAGTCGAAATGCGCGCCAACCGTGACGTCTTCCTGATGGGCGAAGAGGTCGGGCAGTACCAGGGCGCCTATAAGATTTCGCAGGGCCTGCTGGATGAATTCGGCCCCAAGCGCGTGATCGATACGCCCATCACCGAGCACGGCTTCACCGGCATGGCGGTGGGCGCGGCCTTCACCGGGCTGAAGCCGATCGTGGAGTTCATGACCTTCAACTTCTCGATGCAGGCGATCGACCAGATCATCAATTCGGCGGCCAAGACGCTGTACATGTCCGGCGGCCAGCTGGGCTGCCCGATCGTGTTCCGCGGGCCGAACGGGGCTGCGGCGCGCGTCGCGGCACAGCACTCGCAGTGCTACGCATCTTGGTATGCGCATTGCCCCGGGTTGAAAGTGGTCTCGCCCTGGAATGCGGCGGATGCGAAGGGGCTGTTGCGGGCTGCCATCCGCGACCCGAACCCGGTCATCTTCCTGGAGAACGAGATCCTCTACGGCCAGTCCTTCGAGCTGCCGGCGGATGAGGATTTCGTGCTGCCGATCGGCCAGGCGAAGGTGGAACGCGCAGGCACGGATGTGACCATCGTGGCGTTCTCCATTGCCGTGGGCTGGGCCATGCAGGCGGCCGAACAGCTGGCAGCCCAGGGCATCAGCGCGGAGGTGGTGAACCTGCGCACGATCCGCCCGCTGGATGTGGCGACCATCGCGGCCTCCGTGTCCAAGACGCACCGCCTGGTGACGGTGGAGGAGGGCTGGCCCTATGCCGGCATCGGCGCGGAAGTGGCGATGCAGGTGATCGAGGCCGCCTTCGACGAGCTGGACGCACCTCCGGTGCGCGTGCACGGCAAGGACGTGCCGATGCCCTATGCCGCGAACCTGGAAAAGCTCGCGCTGCCGACCGTGGATGACATCGTGAACGCGGCCCGCCGCGTCACCTACAAGTAAGGGGCGCCGCCATGGCCACGAACAGCCTGATGCCCGCGCTCAGCCCCACCATGACGGAGGGCAACCTGGCGCGCTGGCTGAAGAACGAAGGCGACAAGGTGCGCGCTGGCGATGTGATCGCCGAGATCGAGACCGACAAGGCGACCATGGAAGTCGAGGCGGTGGATGAGGGCGTGCTGGGCAAGATCGTGGTCGCCGCTGCCGCGCCGAAGCCGGTTGCGGCGGCTGCGGCTGCGCCAGTGGCGACACCGGCGGCGGTGCCCGTGGCGGCACCCGTGGTCGTGTCGGGTGGTGATCGCGTGGTGGCCTCGCCGCTCGCCAAGCGCATGGCGGCGCAATCGGGGCTGGATTTGTCGCGCGTGGCCGGCACCGGGCCGAATGGGCGCATCGTGAAGGCGGATGTGGAGGCAGCGCTCGCCAAGCCGGCAGCGGCGCCCGCACCCGTGGCGGCAGCGCCCGCCCCGAAGCCGGTCGCGGCAACACCTGCACCTTCGGCCGGCGTCACGGCCGCGCCGAATTCCTCGATGCGCAAGGTGATCGCGCGGCGGCTGTCGGAGAGCAAGGCGACCATCCCGCATTTCTACGTGGCGATGGATATCGAGCTGGATGCGCTGCTGGATCTGCGCGCCAAGCTGAATGCGCGCGCGCCGAAGGATGGCGCCGGCGCCTACAAGCTTTCGGTGAACGACCTGATCATCAAGGCCGCCGCGGTGACGCTGCGGCGTATCCCGGGCGTGGCGGCGTCCTGGACCGAGGAGGCCATTCTTCACTACGACAATATCGACATCTCGGTCGCCGTCGCGATCCCCGATGGGCTGATCACGCCGATCGTGAAGGGCGCGGATACCAAGGGCCTGGCGGCGATTTCCAACGAGATGAAGGACCTCGGCGCGCGTGCGAAGTCGGGCAAGCTGAAGCCTGAGGAATTCCAGGGCGGCTGCTTCAGCATCTCCAATATGGGGATGTACGGGGTCAAGCATTTCGCGGCGATCATCAACCCGCCGCAGGCTGGGATTCTGGCGGTGGGCGCGGGCGAACAGCGGCCTGTCGTGAAGAATGGCGCGCTGGCGGTGGCGACGGTGATGACCTGCCAGTTGTCGGTGGACCATCGCGTGATCGACGGCTCGCTGGCCGCCGAATGGATGGCGGAGTTCAAGCGCATCGTGGAAGACCCGCTGAGCCTGATGCTGTGAACCCGAAGGGCCCGCCCTGGCCCCTTGCGTCCGTAAGACAGGTGCGGTTTTGCGAAGCGTCACCAAGCTGATACTTCGCCAATAACGCGCTGGACCGGCCGCGTTTGGACATTGTGGCGCACGATGCGCGCCTCCCAGGAAAGGACAATGAACATGGCAGAGCAGTTCATCTTCCCGAACGCCACCTTGAAGCTGCTTCGCAATTTCAAAAAAAGCGTGGCCTTTGATGTCACAACCCTGGCGCATGCTGCCATTGGTTGGACCGGCGCATCCCGCACAGCCTATAATGGCATGATGGGGCTGAACAATGCGGCCGCGATCGTCGGTCGTGGCGCCTTGCCGCCGCATTTTTATCTCGAGATTGCCTCAAGCACCTATGTTCCCAACAGTGCCGATACGGATCTGGTGCGTGGCCTTTCGCGCAGCAGGGTGCCGGCGGTGCTCAAAGCGTTGGACGCCGCGAGCCAGGAAGCTTGGAACATGGGCCGCTATTTCGACGCCCTGAACCTCGAGCTGAAGAAGGGCAATGTCAGCATCTCGATCTACCACCTCGATGGCACAGAGGTGGGCCAGGTTGAGCGCGGCAAGGTTGCAGGATTGGCTTGAATTGATGTCAGACAGGCCACAGCTCGGTGAGCGTCCGGCACCATGCCGGTGAAGAAAGCGACTATTCGCGTGGCCAGTACCGCTGACGCGCCAGCAGTCTGCGCGTTGATCCGGGGCCTCGCGGAATACGAGAAGCTGCTCGACGAGTTCCACGCCACCGAGGAGGGCATCCGCGCCATCCTCACCGATGGCACGGCGCAGGCGCTGGTCGCGGACGTGGACGGCACGCCGGTCGGCCTCGCCCTCTACTATCGCACGGCGCTGACCTTCGCCGGCCGTAGCGGGCTGTGGCTGGAGGACCTGTTCGTGCTTCCCACACATCGCGGCCAGGGCATCGGCCGCGCGCTGCTGCGGGAGTTGGCGCGCATCACCATCGCGGGCGGTCACGCCGCGCTGGAGTGGAACGTGCTGGATTGGAACACGCCCGCCATCGCGGTGTATCGCGCCATCGGCGCCGCCCCGCGCGAGGGCTGGACGGATCAACGCTTGCAAGGTGCCGCGCTGCACGCGCTGGCCGAGGAGACGGCAAATGGCTGAACAATTCGACCTGGTGGTGCTCGGCGGCGGCCCCGGCGGCTATGTCGCCGCAATCCGCGCGGCGCAGTTGAAGATGAAGGTTGCGCTGGTGGAGCGCGAGCATCTGGGCGGCATCTGCCTGAACTGGGGCTGCATCCCGACCAAGGCGCTGCTGCGGGCTTCCGAGATCAACCACCTGCTGCACAGCCTCGATGCCTATGGGTTCGCGGCTGACAATATCCGCTTCGATTTCGACAAGGTGATCACGCGCTCGCGCGGTGTGGCGGCGCAGCTCTCGGGCGGCGTGAAGCACCTGCTGAAGAAGAACAAGGTGACGGTGTTCGACGGCCATGGCGCACTCGCTGGCCCCGGCAAGCTCGCGGTGACCGCGGGCGGCAAGACCACGGAATTGGCCGCGAAGCACATCATCCTGGCCACCGGCGCGCGCGCCCGCGTGCTGCCCGGCATGGAGCCCGACGGCAAGCTGATCTGGTCCTACCGCGAAGCCATGGTGCCGACCGCGATGCCGAAATCGCTCATCGTCGTGGGGTCGGGCGCCATCGGGTCCGAATTCGCGTCCTTCTACCTGAACATGGGTGCGAAGGTGACGCTGGTGGAGATGATGGACCGCGTCCTGCCAGTGGAAGACGCGGAGATTTCCGGCTTCGTGCAGAAGGCTTTCGTGAAGCAGGGCATGGACGTGATCACCAATGCCCGCGTGCAGGGTGTGCGCAAGGGTGCCGACAATGTCACCGCCATCATCGAAGCCAATGGCAAGGTGCAGGAGAACGTCGCGGACCGGCTGATTTCCGCCGTCGGCATTGTCGGCAATGTCGAGAAGATCGGCCTGGAGGGCACCAAGATCCAGGTGGACCGCACCCATGTCCTGACCGACCCGATGGGCCGCACCGGCGAGCCTGGCGTCTATGCCATCGGCGACCTGACCGGGCCGCCTTGGCTTGCGCATAAGGCGAGCCATGAGGCGATCATCTGCGTCGAGAACATCGCCGGCCTGCACCCGCATGCGATGGATGTGCTGAACATTCCCGGCTGCACCTATTGCCGCCCGCAGGTGGCGAGCGTGGGCCTGACAGAGGCCGCCGCGAAGGCCAAGGGCCATGAGGTCAAGGTCGGCCGCTTCCCCTTCATCGGCAATGGCAAGGCGATCGCGATGGGCGAGCCGGAGGGCCTGGTGAAGACCGTGTTCGACGCCAAGACCGGCGAGCTTCTGGGCGCGCATATGGTCGGCCCCGAAGTGACCGAGATGATCCAGGGCTATGGCATCGCCCGCACGCTGGAGAGCACCGAGGCGGAGCTCATGCACACCGTCTTCCCGCACCCCACGGTGAGCGAAACCATGCATGAGGCGGTGCTCGACGCCTATGGCCGCGTGATCCACATCTGAAGTGGCTTACCTGCTGGTCAGGCGACGGCCTGACCAGCGACAGGCATCAGCCGTTCAACGCCCGCCAGATCACCTCCGGCGTCGCCGGCATGTCGATATGCGCAACCCCCAGCGCATCGCATAGCGCATTCATCACCGCCGGCAGCGAGCCCGCGCAGCCGGCCTCGCCACACCCCTTTGCGCCGAGCGGATTGGTAGTGGCAGGCACGGGACGCGAGGCGAAGCCCATCATCGGCAGGTCATCGGCGCGCGGCAGGCAGTAATCCATGTAGCTGCCGCTCAGCAGCTGGCCTTCCTCGGAATAGGCCACGCGCTCATACAGCGCCTGGCCAATGCCCTGTGCGATGCCGCCATGCGCCTGGCCCTCGACCAGCAGCGGGTTCACCACCACGCCGAAATCATTGACCGTGGTGTAGGCCACGACCTGCGCTGCGCCGGTCTCGGGGTCCACCTCCACTTCGGCGATGTGGCAGCCATTCGGGTAGGCCTGTGGCGCTTCGTCGAAGACATGCCGCACATCCAAGGCACCCGGGTGCTTGGCGGCCAGTTCCATGATGCCGATGCTCCGATCCGTGCCGGCAATCGCGAAGCGGCCGGCTTCGAATTCGATGTCGCCCAGTGCCGCTTCCAGCGCGTCGGCGGCCAAGGGGCGGCCTTTCTCGATCACCTTGGCCGAAGCCTCGATGATCGCAGCCCCGCTCGCCATCAGCGATTTCGAACCACCCGTGCCGCCGCCGGCTACCAGTTCGTCGCTGTCGCTCTGGAACAGCCGCACGCTCTCGAAGGGCACGCCCAGCTGCGACACCAGCACCTGCGCGAAGGGCGTCCAGTGCCCCTGCCCGTAATCCAGCGTACCGGTGATGATCGTCACCGTGCCGTCCTTCTCGAAGCGCAGCCCGCCCTGTTCCTTAGCAGGCGGCGCAGTGCATTCCAGAAAATTGCCGATGCCGATGCCGCGCAGCTTGCCGCGCGCCTTCGCCTCCGCCCGGCGCACGGCGAAGCCGTGGTAATCTGCGGCCTCCACCGCCTGGTCCAGCAGCGCCGAAAACTCGCCGCCATCATAGACGCTGCCCGATGCCGCCTTGTAGGGCATGGCCTCCGGCCGGATGTGGTTCAGCTTGCGCAGCGCCACGGCATCGCGGCCCGTCTCGCGCGCCGCCGTCTCGATCAGGCGCTCGAAGAAATAATTGCCCTCCGGCCGCCCGGCGCCGCGATAGGCGCTGACCGGCGAGGTGTTGGTCACCATGCAGCGCGTGCTCACCTCGATCAGCGGCAGGGCATAGTTGGACTGCACGTTCTTCACGAAATTGCCGGTGCCCATCAGCGGCGCCACGGTGGACAGATAGGCCCCCATATTGCCGTAGCTGGTCAGCCGCACCGCCAGGAACTTGCCATCCGCATCCAGCGCCAATTCCGCATCCACCTCATGGTCGCGCCCATGCGCGTCGGAGACAAAGGACCCCGTCCGTTCATCCGTCCATTTCACCGGCCGGCCCAGCGCGCGCGCCGCATGCAGCAGGCAGGCATATTCCGGATAGGCGCTGGCCTTCATGCCGAAACTGCCGCCGACATTATGCGTAAAGACGCGGAATTCCCCGGGATTGACGCCCATGATGGCAGCCATCTGGTTGCGCAGGCCGAACACGCCCTGGCTGCCCACTGTCAGCGTATAGCGCCCATCCGCCCATTCGCCGATCGCAGCGCGCGGTTCCATCGCGCAGACCACGATGCGCGAATTGCGGATCGACAGGCGCGAGACATGGGCTGCGGCCGCGAAGGTCTCGGCCACCTTCGCCTTGTCGCCGAACTGGAAATCCAGCACACAATTCTCGGGCAGGTGGTCATAGAGCGGCGTGGCGCTTGCGGCCTGGCTGGCCTCGGTCACGGCGGGCAGCGCGTCCACATCCATCAGCACCGCCTCGGCCGCGTCCTTGGCCTGGTGCTTGGTCTCGGCCACCACCACGGCGACCGGATCGCCCACCCAGCGCACCCGGTCCGACGCCAGCGGCCCGCGCTGGATGTTGCGCAGGGGCGAGCCATCGGCGTTCTTCAATGGCAGCACGCAGATCATCGGGCCGTAACCCGCCATATCCGCCGCCGTGTAGACCGCCAGAACACCCGGCATCGCCCGCGCTGCTTCCACATCAACGCCACGCAGCACGCCATGCGCATAGGGGCTGCGCACCATAACGGCGAAGACCTGGCCGGCGCGGTTCACATCATCCGTGTAGCGGCCCTCGCCGCGCAGCAGCGTCGGGTCTTCCTGGCGCGGCACCGGCTGGCCGATGGCGAATTTCAGGTTGGGCAGGTTGGTGTCGGGCATGGCGAGGCCTTTCTGTTGACAAGAGGGTAATGCCGCATGGGGCTTCCGCAAGTGCGCCTGGCGCGCCACGCTGCCGGCAATGGATCCCTTTGCCCGTCTGCCGCGCGCCTTGCAGGGCATTCTGTACACGCTGCTGGCGGGTCTGCTGCTGACCTTCCTGAACGCCATCATGCGCGTGCTGGTGCAGACGCTGGATGTCTACCAGGTGCAATGCCTGCGCTACTTCTTCGGCGCGGTGGTGGTGCTGCCGATCGTGCTGCGCCTGGGCCTGCGCGGCTGCCGCACGCAGGCGCTGGGGCTGCAACTCTGGCGCGGTGTCACGCACACGCTGGGGCTTGCGCTGTGGTTCACCGCCCTGCCCTTCGTGCCGCTGTCGGACATCGCCGCCATCGGCTTCACCACGCCGCTCTTCATCATGCTGGGCGCCGCGCTGTTCCTGGGCGAGAAGACCGATGCGCGCCGCTGGGCCGGCGTGGGCCTGGGCTTCCTGGGCGTGATGGTGGTGATGGCGCCGGCCTTCACCGGCAGCGGCGGCTTCGCGATGCTGCTGCTGCTGGCCTCAGCCCCCCTCTTCGCCGCCTCCTTCCTGATCGCCAAGGCACTGACGCGCCATGACAGCCCGGCGGTGATCGTGATCTGGCAGGCGGCCATGGTGGCGGTGATGAGCCTGCCCATCGCGATCCCCGGCTGGACCTGGCCCAGCGCCTGGGAATGGACGCTGCTGGTCGCCTGCGGCGTGATCGGCAGCCTGGGGCATTTCTGCCTGACGCGCGCCTTCGCCGCGGCCGA
>JAPLOK010000097.1 GCA_026400775.1 Alphaproteobacteria bacterium
CTGGCCGGCGCGATGCTCCGCACCGCGCGCCTGGAGGCCGAGGCCGGACCCGTCGCGCGCCCGCGCAACTTCGTCGAGGAAGAGCGCCGCGTGGCGCTGGTGGGCGAGCTCTTCCCCGCCGACCCGCCAGGCATTGCGATGCTGCTGGCGCCGCTGGGCCTCGGCGTTGCGCCGCAGACGCCGGCGCGCGAATGGCGTGATCTGTACGCCGCGCTGGACAGCGAAGTGGTCGCCGCAGTGCACCCCTTCTACACTGCGACGATCCGCGAGTTCCGCGCCGCCGGCCGCCCCGTCGTGGGCAGCGGGCCGGTGGGTGTTGAGGGCACGGCCGCGTGGCTGGACGCCATCGCGAAGGCCGCGAATGTTGAACCCGCGCGGCTGGATGCGGCCAAGGCCAAGCTGCTGCCCGCGATCCGTGGCGCACTCGCCTCCGCGCCCATCAAGGGCCGCATCACCGTCAGCGGCTATGAAGGCTCCGAACTGCTGGTCGCGCGCCTGCTGATCGAGGCCGGCGCTGAAGTGCCGTATGTCGGCACCGCCTGCCCGCGCACCGAATGGTCCGACGCGGATCGCGAATGGCTGAATGCGCGCGGCTGCTTCGTGCAGTTCCGCGCCAGCCTGGAGCAGGACCTGGCGGCGATGAAGACGGTGAAGCCCGACCTGGCCATCGGCACCACGCCCTTGGTGCAGAAGGCGAAGGAAATGGGCATGCCCGCCCTCTACTTCACCAACATGATTTCGGCGCGGCCGCTGTTCGGCATCGCGGGTGCCGCGTCGCTCTCGGCGATCGTGGCGAACCAGGTCCGCAACAAGGGCCGCTTCGACCAGATGGTCGAATTCTTCGACGGCGTCGGCACGCCGGACCGCGCCGGCTACGGCTGGCAAGGCGTGCCCGAAGACCACCCCGCCTTCAAGGAGCGCTTCCGCAAGATGCGCGCGGCGAAGGCCAAGGCCGAGGAGGCGATCGGCACATGAAGATATTGCCGTCTCAAACGCCGACAGGCTTTCGCCGCACTGGCGGCGGCCGCCATTCGGCGGCTTGGCGCAATGCCGCGCGGTGCGCGTCATGACGCTCGTCTTGGATCACGACCGCGCCGGCGGATATTGGGGTGCGGTCTACGTCTTCACCGCCGTGCGCGGCATGCGCGTGGTGATCGACGGCCCGGTGGGTTGCGAGAACCTGCCCGTCACCTCCGTGCTGCACTACACCGACGCGCTGCCGCCACATGAACTGCCTGTTGTCGTCACCGGCATCGACGAAGACGCGATGTCGCGCGACGGCACCGAACCCTTGCTGAAGCGCGCCGCCGCCTCGCAGGATCCGGACCTTCCCGCCGTGGTGGTGACAGGCTCCATCGCCGAGATGATCGGCGGCGGCGTCACGCCTGAAGGCTCCAACCTTTCCCGCTTCATCCCGCGCACCATCGACGAAGACCAGTGGCAATGCGCCGACCGCGCGATGAACTGGTTGTGGTCTGAGTACGGCATCAAGCGCGGCAAGCTGAAGCCGCGCGCGCGCAAGGAAGGCGACAAGCCGCGGGTCAACATCATCGGCCCCATCTACGGCACCTTCAACATGCCCTCGGACGTCGCTGAAATCCGCAGGCTCGCGGAAGGCATCGGCTGCGAAGTGAACATGGTGTTCCCGCTGGGTGCGCATATCGAGGATATCCCGAAGCTCGCCAATGCCGATGTGAACATCTGCATGTACCGCGAATTTGGCGCGCTGCTGTGCGAGAACCTCGAACGTCCCTGGCTGCGTGCGCCCATGGGCATTTTCGGCACCACGAATTTCCTGCGCAAGCTGGGCGAGATGACCGGTGCGGACCCCGAGCCGTTCATCGCCGCAGAGAAGCAGACCACGCTCAAGCCCATGTGGGATCTGTGGCGTTCGGTCACGCAGGATTTCTTCGGCTCCGCCGCCTTCGGCGTGCATGCCACCGAGACCTACGCCCGCGGCATCCGCCGGCTGTTCGAAGAAGAGATGGGCGTGCCCTGCAGCTTCGCCTTCGAACGCAAGCCTGGCGTGAAGCCGGACAATGCGGCGGTGCGCGCCGCCATCCACAAGGCGCCCCCGCTGGTGCTGTTCGGCAGCTACAACGAACGCATGTACGCAGCCGAGGCGCGCGCCAAATGCGCCTATATCCCGGCGTCGTTCCCGGGGGCCTGCATCCGCCGCCACACCGGTACGCCCTTCATGGGATATGCCGGCGCGACATACCTCGTGCAGGAATACTGCAACGCGCTGTTCGACGCGCTGTTCCACATCCTGCCGCTGGCGACCGAGATGGACAGCATCGCGGCCACGCCCGTGCCGCTGCCTTATCGGTGGGATGAAGAAGCGCTCGCTCTGCTCGATGCCAAGGTCGAAGGCCAACCCTTCCTGCTGCGCATTTCGGCCTCCAAGCGCCTGCGCGAGCAGGTCGAGGCCGCCGCGCGTGAAGCCGGCGAAGCGGCCATCACGGCGCATCGCGCCGCCGACATCCTGGAGAACGCGTGATGCGCGCGCTGCTCCTCCTCTTTCCGCTGCGCGATGACCGCGCGGCTCAACAGCTTCCGGGTTCTTGTACGCGCCCGGCAGTCCCAGCAGCGCGGGATGAGCGCTGCGCTGGCCGCAAGGCCATCTCGGAGACCTGACTATGGCAAATGGAATCACCGAGAACGAAGCCCGCGAGATCCACAACCTTGTCATGCAGGGTTGGATCTTCTCGGTTTTCGCCTCGATGGGCGCGCACATCCTCGTCTGGCTGTGGCGTCCGCTCGTGTACGGCAACCAGGCCGCACCGCCCGACTGGCGCATGTTCTGAGCCGGAGGAGAGAAGGAAATGAACGGAATGCATAAGATCTGGATGGTGGGCAATCCCCTCCGCATGGGCGTCGCCGGCGCCGTCGGCGTGATCACGGTCGCTGCCGTGATTCACTTCGCGGTGCTGAGTTCGCCGCGTTACTGCGACCACCTGGGCTGGTGCTCGGCTGCGCCGACCGCCAACGCCCCCGCGGCACGCCGCTAACGGGCTGGCGCCGGTGGCGGCCACGCGGGGTCATCTTGGCCCCGCGCGATCCGCCACCGGCACGGTTCCGTCCTCCGGTTCGGCGCGCAAGCGCCGCCGGGCCTTCCGCAACCTTCGAGGGGAATCCGGCCCATGGCTGTCCTCAATTTTGAGAAGAAGTATCGGGTCCGCGGGGGTACCCTCTTCGGCGGCAACCTGTTCGACTTCTGGATAGGGCCTTTCTATATCGGGTTCTTCGGTGTCACGACCTTCTTCTTCACGATCGTTGGCACCGCGCTGATCCTGATAGCCGCGGCCCACGGTCCGACCTTCAACGTCTGGCGCATCAACATCGCTCCACCCGACCTCGACTACGGTCTGAGGCTGGCGCCGATGCGCGATGGCGGGTTCTGGCAGCTGATCACCATCTGCGCACTCGGGGCCTTCGGGTCATGGGCGCTGCGGCAGGCGGAGATCGCGCGCAAGCTCGGCATGGGGATGCATATCCCCTGGGCCTATGGCACCGCCGTCTTCGCGTTCTTCACGTTGAATGTCATCCGCCCGGTCCTGATGGGCGCATGGGGGCATGCCTTCCCGTATGGCATCTTCAGCCACCTCGATTGGGTGTCCAACGTCGGCTACCAATACCTGCACTTCCACTACAACCCCGCGCACATGATCGCCGTCAGCCTGTTCTTCGGAACCACGCTGGCGCTGTCGCTGCACGCCTCGCTCGTGCTGGCTGCGATCAATCCGAAGAAGGGGCTGCCGGTTGCATCGCCTGAAGCGGAAAACAGCTTCTACCGTGACTTCATCGGCTATTCGGTCGGCACCTTGGGCATCCACCGTGTGGGTCTGTTCATGGCGCTCGCGGCCGTCATCTGGTCCGCCATCTGCATCGTCATCTCCGGGCCGTTCTGGACCCGCGGCTGGCCGGAATGGTGGAGCTGGTGGCTGCAGATTCCGATCTGGCGCGGCCTGTAAGGGGAGAGGAAACCATGGCACTCGAATACCAATACCTCTTCACCCGCATCCAGGTTCGCGGCCCGCACTACC
>JAPLOK010000121.1 GCA_026400775.1 Alphaproteobacteria bacterium
GCTGCGGCAGGATCTCAGCCGTCCAGGGCGCGCTGAGATCGGCGACCATGCTGTCTCCCAGGAAGACCTGCAAGCGGTTCGCGGTCATTGCCAGCAGGGAGGTCTGCTCGGTGTTGAATTCGAACGCGCACAGCCGCGCCGGGCCGGGTAGGGTGGCGATATGGCGCAGGCCCGGACGGCGCGAGAGGCCACCGGTGGGCTGGATGAAGACATTGCGCAGGCGCCGCGCGCCATTGCCATAGGCGCGCAGATCAGCGCGGCCGAGCAAGGCGGGCGAGAGCTCGCCCGCGGTGAAGCTGCTCTTCAGCATGCGTTGGCCGGACATTGTTCAGCCCCGCGCCGTGATCAGCGGAAAATCACGCAGCGCGCGAGGCGTGGCCTGTGCGCTGTCAGCGTGGCGTGCAGTGCGCAATTCACTTTCGGCCTGCTGGTAGAGGAGTTGCGCGCGCGATGTGGCTTCCGTCAGCGGGATGCAGAATTCAGCGGCCAGGCGGGCCACCAGCGCGGAGGCGAAGAAGGGCGGGAAGGCGCCTTCATCGGGGCGGAAGATGTAGGTCAGCGTCACCGCTTCGGCGTTGCAGTGCAGGCGGCCTTCGACGATGCGATAGGGCAGGCCCTGGCCGGTGCCGGGAACGCCTGCGGAAAGCGCGCGCAGGAAGCCCACGGGCAGCTGGAAGGCGCAGGCGAAATCCGCGACCGGGCGCGCGGCCAGGCGCGGCAGCGTCTCCTGCGCGGTGGCGAAGGACCAGGGATGAATCGACAGCAGCGCATCGCGGATCGGCGCGAAGAGATTGGCGCAGACCTCCGCTTCGGCGGTGCCGTCATCGAGCGAGGCGATGGGCTGCGCGCCGATCTTCAGAAGCGCGCGTGAGCACAGCGCGAGCGAGGTCGTGGCCATGGGATGCTCCGGTGATGTGCGGATGAAGAAAGGGCGCGGCACCCGATCGGGCGCCGCGCCGTTGTTGAGATGCCGATTCACTGAACAGGCTTGTTCAGCCTGTTCAGATCGGACTCTGGCGCTATTCCTTGCAGCGCATGCGCACGGCGCCGGCCGCGTCGATCAGCGCGGCACCCTGGCTCATCATGGAATTGACGAACCATGCGGCGCGATCGCCATGCCAGGTCACATCCGTCATCACCTCGGAGGCGGCCGCGTGGCCCACCGCCGTGCGATGATAGAAGTAGCAGTAGCGAAGCGCGCCGGTCTTGGTCAGGCCGGAATGCGGCATCCACAGCGCGCCCAGCCAACGCTTGGCCTGGGTGCCGCCCTTCCAGGGCACGAATTCCTGTATGGCCAGCAATTCGCTCCACTGCTTCCAGCCCACGACCGCGACGCGATTGCCGTCATCAGGCACATCGGCGGTACCGAGCATCTCGAAGGCGCGCAGCACCTTGTTGCGCGTGAGACCATCATTGTCGGTCTCGCCCACATTGGTGCCGATCGCCTCGTTGGTGCTGCCATCCAGCGCTGCGATGATCAGCTCATCGGTCTTGCGACCCAGCGCATAGGCGCCGGCATTCGTCACCACCGCACGCTCATCGATGTTGACCTTCAGTTCGTCGAACTTGTCGATCCAATCGCCCGCATAATGGTCCTGCAGGAAGCACTCCACATTGGTGTGATTGATGTTCATCAGCGGCACGATGCCGTTGCGCGCCTTGCTGGCGGCCGTGCCGGCGCCAACCCGCTGGAACACGGTGGAGGCACCCTTCACACCGTTCTTGCTGCGCACCGTCGCGCGCAGCTTGCTGCCCTGGCGCTGGTAGGCCTCATGCACCTCGGCGGCGTATTGCTTGATGAAAGCCTGGTCGATGGAGGCGGACATGCCTGTCTCCTTGATGTGCGTTGATGGGAGAGCAGCGCGCGCGCGGTTGCCCTGCGGGCCGCAACACGCACCAGGCCCGCGCGCCGACCAGCGGTTGTGCGCAGGCAATGCGAAGCGCCCGCCGGTCGCCGGGGAGGCATCAGCGACCAGCGGGCGCAGGGGCGAGCACATGCGGCTCCAGCCCCGCCCGACGCGCCGCCTATGGCGCGGCGCGTCGTGGTTTGGATGGCGTAGGTGGTTCTTGGAGTGGGGCTTTGCCCCCCTCCAAACCTCCCCCGACCAGGGCTCAACGACCCCTGGACCGGTGTGGGTTATCCGCCGGATCGGGGAGGGGGCATCAAGGTCGTGACCCGGATGAAGGGCGTTTACTGCCCCCTCCCCGATCCGGCGGAAGACTCATGGGTTCCAAGGGCCGTTCGGCCTTTGGTGGATCGGGCGCTGTAAGCGACCGATGGTCTGGGGGAGGGCAAAGCCCTTCCCCAGGGCCACCCATGTTACCCACCCACGATGCGTCGGAACCCGTCGGTGACGCGGCGGACGAAGTCGGGTTCGCGGGAGCGCCAGTAGCGCGGGTCGCGCATCAGTTTGCGCAGTTCATCCTCGCTTTCCGCGGTGGGTGTGTCGGTGTCACGGGTCATGGCGGGTTCGTGGCCTGCCATCATGCGTTCCATGGCCAAGACGCCTTCGAAGGTCGTGGCGAGGGCCTCGAAGACGGGTGCGGGGAGGTTCTGCTTGCCCCAGGTCGAGAGCTGGCGTGCGGTGCGGCGGAAGCGCTCTTCGCCGCCGAAATGCGCGGAAAGGCGTTCGACCTGGCGCTCGGCCTCGTATTGCTGGGCGGCCTCGACGATCAGCGGCAGGATCCGTTCGGCCGCCAGTTCGTAGACGAGCTGGGTTTGTGCGCGGGAGAAGCCGGCCTGGTGCAGGCGCGCGTTGACCTCGGGGTCGATGCCCAGTCCCTCGGGCGCCTGGACTTCGTAGGCGTCGGGGCTTTCGGGGATGTCGAGCATTTCGCGCCAGCGGCGCTTTTCCTCGTCATCGGCGTCGTCGGCCGGGCGGGTGGCGCGTTGTGACATGCGACGTTCGAGCTCGCGGTAGGATTTCACCAGCGCGTCCACGCGCAATTCGCCGCGCTCGGCGTCCCAGAATTTCTCCGGGATTTCGGCCGGGCGGCCAGGCTTGTCGGTGTCGAGCGCGGTCTCGAGCAGGCTCTCGGTCATGGGCGTCACTCCTGGGGGATGGGGGCGAGGATTTCGGCGGGTGCGCCGAGGGTGCGGGCGAGCCAGCGGGTGGCGGCGACGGTGTCGATCTGCTGTGTGGCGACGGCCCCGAGCTTGTTGACGGCTTCGAGGAACAGCAGCGTATTGGCAGCGTCGGCGCGGCCTTGGACGCGGGCGAGAGGGCTTTCGTACATCAGTCGCACACCGTGATTGTCGAGCAGCAAAGGCGGCACTTCACCGCGGCGCGCGAGCAGCGAGAGACAGCGGCCGATCAGTGGCGTGAGCAGTTCCGTCTGCAGCCGGCCATAGGTGGCGCCGAGCAGGCGTGCGGTCTCGGTGCTGCGTTCGATGACTTCCGTGGCGGTCATGCGCGCGTCGCGCGGGGTGGAGAGGCGATCGGCCAGCAGGGCGGTGCGGATGCGCGCGCGCAGGTCCGTCAGGATGAGTTGCGAGACGTCGAAGCTGCCCGGTGCTTGCAGGGGAGTCAGGCCCGCGCTGCCCGGGGCTTTGGGGATGATGGCGCCGGGCTTCAGTTCGACGGTGGCGGGGTTCAGCACGCCGTCATCTTCCGCCTGCCAGATGCCGGTGCAGGCGATGGAGGCGTTCTTCAGGACCAGTTCCACAACGCGGTTGGCGGTGCGGATATCGGGCAGCGCCTTGATCACGGGGCCGCGGCCATAGACTTCGCCCGGCGCCTTCAGCCAGCGAAAGGCGATGAAGGGGCTTTCGGCGAAACCGCCTTCGGCGAGCAGGATCGGGGCCTCGGCGCCAGTGGCCAGGATGGCGGCGTATTTGGTGCCGTGCGGGTCGGGCCAGACGGCTTCGAGCAGGCGGTAGCGGGTGGTCAGGTCTTGTACAAGACTGGTCGGCAGTTCGGCGAAGGGGAAGCGCTTGAGCACCTCCTCGGCGGTGGCGCGGGTTTCGCGGAAGACTGTGGTGAGCCGGCCAGAGGGGCCTTCTTCCAGTACCGCCGAGAGCATGGGGATGGCGGTGAAGCGCAGGGCGGAGGCCTCACCCAGCGGGGCATCCTCCACCAGGATCACGCCGGTGCCGGTGATGACCAGGTCGAGGAATGCCTGATGCATTTCAATCGCGAAGTTGGAGCGATCAAGTTCACGTTGCAGCACGCGCGCTGTCCCTTCCAGCGCGAAGGCGGTGGCCTGGCCTTCGGGGCTGTCGGCGATGTCTTCCGAAGGGGCCAGGCCGAACCAGCGCGACCAGGGCGGCGTCAACTCGGCCAGCAGGGAGGCTGCGAGTTGTTCGGCGGCGTCGGCCGCGGTGGCGTCGTACAGGGTGGCTCGTGCGGCGGGGCCGGGCAGCACATGGTCAAAGGCGTCGTTCCAGGCGGCTTCATGCGGGCGGCGGCGGGTCAGGGCTGCGTCCATGCGGGCAAGGATGGCTGAGGGGTTCATGCGCTTATTCCCCCAGCAGCGAGCGGCGGGGCAGCGCGTCGGGCAGAGCCGTCAGCACGCCACGGGCGGAGGTGGTGATGGTGCCGGCGAGGCCGCGGCGGGCGCGCAGGCGGTTCTCGTTGCGGGCATCGGCCTCGATGGTGGCCGCGGCGGGCGCTGTGGGTTGTGGCGGCGGTGCCGGCGGGTCGACTCGCACGGGTTTCGGCGCGCTGAACAGGCTGCCCATGGGCCGTTCACTCCTGTTGGGGGAATCGAAAAGGCCGGCGCCCGCTTGAAGCGGTGCCGGCCTTGGGATGGGCGCAATTCGCCCGTTGATAGGGCTCAAATACCCAGGAACAATGTCCGTTGTCAAGAACAAATACCGCGAGTGCGGAAGAATCGTCAGCGCGCGATACAACCCATAGGGAGTGATGGCGAAGGGCGCAGCGGTCCCGAGCACAGCGCGGCAGAGGCCCACGCAGTTCATCGGCAGCATGCGCGGCAACAGGCTGGTACGGGCCGCGCCAGGGGTGATGGGGCCGATCGGAAGCAGGCCCGCGCGGTGGTAGAAGCTTGGCAGGTCGAAGCTGGCTTCGACGTCCAGGCGGGCCACCACCAGGCGGCCTTGCAAGGGGTCCAGCACGGACCAGCCATCTGCGTCGCGCAGGGCGGCGAAACAGTGGCGGAAGCCGCGCTTCAACAGGTGCTGCCAGGGCATGTCGGCGGCACCCGAGAAGATGATCCAGGCTGCTTGGCCGGTGGTGCTGCGCTTGTGGTTCACGCGGGCAGCCCGCCAGCCACGATCCCTTTGATTCGCAAGGGCCATTCCAGGCGCGACATGGCCTCGCGCCAGAGCGCAGCGGCGCTGCGTTCCTCGGCGAAACGCGGGTTGGGCGGCACGCCGCGCTCGCCCCAGCGGCGCAAGACCCGTGCATGGGAGAGATCGACGCGGCGCTGGCGATACAGGCGGTCCAGGCACTTCACCACATCATCGGGTTCGCAGGGGCGCTGGGTGGTGCCGAGGCCGGCCACAATGCGCGCGCCTTCATGGCGCGCGATGAGGGCGGACATGGTCCAGAACCATGCCTCCTCGGCGGTGGCGAAGGGCTGCGCCTGGCCGATGCTGCGCAGGCTGGGGATATGGTGCGGGCGGGGGGAAGCGGGCATGGGGGTTGCCTCTTGGGTGTTTGGAACGAAACCAGAACTAAACCCCAGGTTGTAGGTTGCGCAAGCATAAATTCCGTAATTTTTGACTAGACAAGAGAATCAACGCCTAGGATAATGACCCTCATGCGACATGATGACGTTTGGCGGGCCATCGATGCCATCGCCGCGGAAAACGGGCTCTCGCCCTCCGGCCTTGCGCGCCGGTCGGGCCTCGATCCCACGGCCTTTAACCCCTCCAAGCGCACGGGGCCGGACGGCCGCGCGCGCTGGCCTTCGACCGAGAGCGTCGCCAAGGTTCTGGCAGCGACCGGGACGGCGGTGGAGAATTTCGCTTCTCTGGTGTCAGGCCAGGCGCCGGCCGCGGGCAGGCCGCGCGGCGCGGGTCGGCGCATCCCGCTGATCGGGCTGGCGCAGGCCGGCGGCGAGGGTTTCTTCGATGATGGCGGTTTCCCGGTGGGCGGCAGCTGGGATGAGATTTCTATCCCCGATATCGCCGACCCGAATGCTTATGCTCTCGAAATCTCGGGCGACTCCATGGAGCCTGTGTTCCGCGATGGCGATGTCGTCATCGTCTCACCCGCCGCACCTGTGCGGCGCGGCGATCGCGTGGTGGTGCGCACCCGCTCGGGAGAGGTGATGGCCAAGCAGCTCATGCGCCAATCGGCCAAGCGCATCGAGGTTCAGAGCCTGAACCCCGCGCACCCGAGTTATAACTTCGAACTCTCGGAAGTGGGCTGGATGCACCGGATCATCTGGGCGAGCCAGTAGGGTCTTATCGCATCAGGCTCAATGAGCCTGATGCGTGAATCAGCCCCTCAAGCGCCCTTACTTCATCAGGCCGCGCATCTCGTCCAGCGCGGTGCTGACACGGCTGTTCAGCACGTCCATCGCCTCGGTGTTCGACTTCTGGATCAGGTCCGAGATCTCACGCATGTTGATCATCGCCTGTTCATAGGCGGACTTCATCAACTCGGCCTGGCGCGCGGCCTTGGCCTGCGGGGTTTGCTCGGTGGTGAAGGCGCGGATGGTCTCGTTCATCTCGCCCAGCGCCTGCTGCATGATTTCCATGTTGCGACGCGCGACGGCCTGCGCGCCTTCCATGGCCAGGCGGTTGGCGGTGGTCAGCGCCTCGATGTTGCGCTTATGCGCTTCGGTGATCGCCGACATGTCGGGCATGGCCGGCAGCTTCATCTCGGCGAACATGCGCATGAATTCGTCCTGGGGGCTTGGCATCGGCGCGGTCCTTCCGGCGGTTGAGGCGCCTTCTTACGCCCCTGCGGCGCGCCCGTCAAAGCTTATGCTGCACTGCAACATTCATGGTGTTTCCTGGGTTTCCTCAGGCTTGGCGGCAGATTGCCGCCCCTCGGGGTCCAGGCTGCGCGCGATCTGGTCGGCGCGGTCCAGTGCCTTGTCCAGCGCGGCCATGGTCGCGGCCATATCGCCGCTCTCGTCCTTCATCCAGGCATTCAGCGTATAGACCCAGATGCCCATCATGCCGCGCTTGCGCAATTCGCCGGCGACACCGCGGCTGCCGATGCCGGCTGCATCCAGCATCCAGGCCATGGAGCGCTCCGTGGCGATGCCCAGGCCGATGGCGAAGAGCGGATCGAAGGGCAGGTCCTTCATGAAACGCACCACGCCGGCGCGATGCGGCTGCAACTGGTCCAGCCTGCGCATCAGCACGTCGAAGATGCGGTCGCGTGGGCTTTCGCCCTCGGTCGGCACGGTGCCGGCCAGCACGGCGCGGTCGGCCACGCGCAGCGAGAGCATGACCAGCGATTGCGGGCATGAGGCATGGCTGCGCAATTCGGCCAGCGTCACGCCACCCGCGGCAGCGATCCGCGCCATGGTGGCCCCGCGCCAGCCATGTTCGGCGATGGCGCCCCACAGGCCCTCAAGGATGCGTGCTTCCAGCTTGTGGTCGATGTCGGTCATGCCAGACAGTTTGGGCTTCGGGGGGCGCTTGCCAAGCGGGGCGGCGAGCGAAACCGCTATTCGGCGGTGATGCGCGCGCTGGCCGCCGTGGCGCGGGTGCGGTCCAGCTCCGCGCGCCAGAAGGCCAACAGGGCTGCTGGGCCGCGTTCGGCGGGTGCTGCGACATCGGCGCCGAGCTCGCGTTGGCGGTCCAGATAGGTAGGGGTTTCCATGGCGCGCTGCGTGGCGGTGGCGATGGCTGCGCGGGTCGCCGCCGGCATCGCGGAGGGGCCGACCAGTGCGGCCCAGGAACCGCCTGTCAGGCCTGGGAAGCCCGCTTCGATCAGCGTCGGGATATCGGGCATCAGCACGGAGCGCCGGGGGGCGGTGGTGGCCAGCACGCGCAGCCGTCCGTCGCGCCACAGCGGCTGCACGCTGGAGATCTCGGCCATCACGGAGGGCAGGTTGCCCGCCACCACATCGGGCACCGAGAGCGAGGAGCCGCGATACGGCACATGTTCGGCGCGCACGCCCGCTGCCGCGAAGAGCTGTTCGATCAGGAAATGCGTGGCCGAGCCCTGGCCGGAGGAACCGATCGCGAGGCCACCTGCGCGCGCGGCCACGACCCAGCCGGCAACGTCACGGATCGCGCTGTCGGCGCGCACCGTCAGCGTGAGCGGTGAGCGGCTGACCAGTGAGAGTGCGGCAAAATCATCCGGCACCGCATAGGGCATGCGCGGGGCGAGCACCGGGTTGTTCACCAGCGGGCCGTTGGAGCCGAGCAGGATGGTGTGTCCGTCTGTGGCGCGGGCCACTGCCTCGGCGCCCACCACGCCGCCGGCGCCGGCGCGGTTCTCGACCACGACCGGTTGTGGAAGGTGCGGTACCATGTGCAGCGCCAACAGACGCGCCTGCACATCCGACGACGTGCCGGCGGCGAAGGGAACAATCAGCCGGATCGGGCGCTCCACCTGCGCCAAGGCGGGTGTGGCAAGTGGAACCAGGAGAAGCGCGCGGCGTTGCATGGCTTGAGCCTGCCGTGCCGCGCGCTGGGGTTCAAGCGCGGCCCGCTGCTTTATCCGCTTCGTAGCGCGCCTTGTTCTCGGCATTCGCCGGGTACAGGCCGGGCAGCGCCATGCCGGCTTCGACCTGGACCATGATCCAGGCCTCCAGCCGCTCCTGCTCGACACATTCATCGGCGATCTCGTCAGCCAAGGCGGCCGGGATCAGCACTGCGCCATCAGCGTCCAGCACGATGATATCACCGGGGAAGACGGCCACGCCGCCGCAGCCGATGGGCTGTTCCCAGGCCACGAAGGTCAGGCCCGCGACCGAAGGCGGCGCCGCGCCGCCGGCGCACCAGACCGGCAGGCCGGTGCCGTTGACGCCGGCCACGTCGCGCACCGCGCCGTCGGTCACGAGAGCGGTGACGCCGCGCTTGGCCAGGCGCGCGCAGAGGATGTCACCGAAGATGCCGGCGTCCGTCACGCCCATGGCATCGGCCAC
>JAPLOK010000128.1 GCA_026400775.1 Alphaproteobacteria bacterium
GATGGACCGCGCGGCGGTGGCCGCCGCTTTGCCCTGGGATGCGCTGCTCGAAGCGCTGGCCGTGATGTTTCGTCACGGCTGCGAGGCACCATTGCGCCACCGTCATCCCCTGCCCGGTGATGCGATGCTGTTGCTGATGCCGGCCTGGAGCGCGGGCGGGTTTACGGGCGTGAAGATCGTGCATGTGAACCCCGCCAATGCGGCGCTCGGGCGGCCAGCGGTGAATGCTGCCTATCTGCTCTCGGATGCCATCACGGGTGAGCCGCGCGCGCTGCTCGATGGTGGCGAATTGACCGATCGGCGCACCGCGGCGGCATCGGTGCTGGCGGCGCGGCATCTGGCGCGGCCGGATGCGCGGCGGCTGTTGGTCTATGGCGCGGGGCGCGTCGCGGCGGCATTGGCGGAATGCTATGCGGCGGCCTTCGCGCTGGCCGATATCGCCATCGTCTCGCGCAGCGGCGGCAGCGCCGAATCGCTGGCCGCGCGGTTGCGCGAACACGGCCTGCCCGCCCGCGCCACCCGCGCGCCCGATCCGGCTGAGGCCGACATCATCGCCTGCGCCACGCTCGCCACGGAGCCGCTGGTTCAAGGTGCTGCGCTGCGGCCGGGTGTGCATCTCGATCTGGTCGGCGCCTTCCGCCCTGGCATGCGCGAGGCCGATGGCGCGGCGCTGGCCCGCGCCACCCTCGTCGTCGACACGCGCGCGGGCGCGATGGCCGAGGCAGGCGACATCCTGTCAGCCATCGCCGAGGGCGCGATCATGCCCGGCCATGTCGTGGCCGAATTGGCAGAGCTGTGTCGCGGCGCGCATCCAGGCCGGATGCGCGCCGATGAGATCACCGCCTTCAAATCCGTCGGCTGGGCCGGGGAGGATCTGGCGGCGGCGGTGCTCGCTGCTACAGCAGGTCCACGCCCATCGCGGTGAGGTTCTGCAGCAGCGGGTTGGCTTCCTGGCTGGAGAGCATGAAGGTGGCGACATCGCTGCGCGACAGCGTCCCACCGTTCAGCCCGTTGGTGAAGGTTGTGGCACCAGCCGTATCCGAGCCACGGCCGAGGATGTTGAGATACATCTGCTCGACGAAATCGCGGTTGGACAGCGCGCCGTAGCGCAGTTCGAATTCCGCACCGCGCACGAAGGCTTGCGTCAGGCCAGCTTCGCTCAGGCCGGCCTCCATCGCCCGATCCCAATCCAGCAGGCCGTTGAGGTCCGGATTGCGGCCGAGCAGCGTGGTGTAGTTGAAGGCGATCCAGCTCATCTCCAGATCGGCCGTGGTCACACCGCGCGCAGCGATGCCGGTCGGGTCGGTGCCCGCCTCGGCAGAGAGGAAGATGCCGTTGGCGACATTCGCGCGGCCTGCCGCGCCGGTGGCCAGGTTCGACCAGAAGGCCAGCCCGCCGGCATCGGGCGTGCGACCCAACACCGCCTGGTACAGGTTTGTCACGAAGTTGGCATTGCTCAGCGTCGCGCTATACGCGGCGCCTTCGGAGGATTGCAGCATGGTCAGCGCCACATCGCGCAGCGAGGTGCCGCCATCCATGCGCTCAACCCAGAAGGACTGGCCGCGCGCATCCGCCTCACGGCCCAGCAGGGCGCGGTAGAGCGTGGCGACCTGCGCGCCGCTGGTAGCCGAGGCGAAATCCACCTTGCCATCCAGGAATGACAGCCGTTCCACGCCCTGGAAGCCGGTCACGCCCTGCAGGCCATTCTGCGCGAAGCTGAAGCTGGTGATGCCGCCCTGCGTGGTGAAGCTGAAGCCGCCATCGCCGCGACCGATATTCTGGAAGGTGACAGCGTCAAAACCCGCGCCGGCATTGATCGTGTCGCGGCCGAGCGTGGCGATGAAGCTGTCATTGCCGGCGGTGCCGTTGATCAGGTCCGAGCCGGCGGTGCCGGTCAGGCCGGCGGCGGTGGTCTGGAACACCGCATCGGCGCGCTGGGCGATGTTGATCACGCGCAGGTCACCGGCGGGTGCGGTGTCGGGCGCGCCGAAGCTGCGGCCGACGGTCGGGTGGAAGGCGGCCATGTACTCGGCCAGCACATCCTGCTCTGTGCCCTTGGTCGCGGTGGTGAAGCGGCCATCGGGCAGGGCGGCATTGCCTGACAGATCGATGCGGCTGCCGGGGATGGTGAAGGTCGGGATCGGGTAGCTGTCGCCGCCATCGGCGAGGAAGTTCAGCGTGACCATCTTGATCACGCGCGAAGGGTCGCCGACCACCGCGCCATCACGCACCAATTCCTGCGCGACCGAGCCGTCGGGGTTCAGGATGGCGGCATTGACGATGCGGTTGCCCACCGTCGTCACCGTATCCACCGAGGTGGCGCCGCTGCCGGTGCGGCTGAGCACCTGCGCCGTGCCGGCCGGGTTCCAGGAGAAGCTGATGCCGCCCCATTGGCCGAACTGGCCGGGCGTGGCCGTGCCGGATTCGCCGCCGTCACCGAGACGACCGAGAGCGCGTTGTTGAAGCGCAGCGAGTTCTCGACATCAAGCTGGCTGACGCCGCCAGCGGGCTTGCCGGCCGACGGGTTGGCCAGCGGTGGCAATTCGCGCGGCAGCGGCTGGCCCAGAACGGCGCCGATCTCGGCGCGGATGCCGCCGCCATTCTTGTGGCTGACCAGCACGCCGCTATCCACCAGGCGCGCGGCCCAGAGATTGGCATCCGCTGTCAGGTTGCCGAGGTTGCTCTCCTCGGTGCGCACCTCGCCGCGGCGGCCTTCCAGGAAGGTCTTGGAGAAGCCCGAGAGCGTGCCGTCCTTGGTGTTGATCACCGTGCTGACGGCGTTGGTGATGGCCCGCACCTCGCCGCCGCGGGTGCCCGTGGCATAGGCGTTGTCGGCGCCCCAGAGTGCCGCGACATTGGCGTCGGTGGTGGCGATGGCACCGCTGGTGTTGATGTTGACGCCGCCGATGCTGAGCGGGCCCGTGCCGTCGGGATCGGCGATCAGCACGCCATTGGCGTCGAAGGTGACATTCAGACGTCCGACATAGCTGTATTCGCCCGAGGTGGAGACGATCGCGACCGGGTTGCCGTCCGCGCCGGTGCGGAACACCGGATAGCCCTCGGCCGCGCGGTCGCCGGGGCGCAGCGTGTCATTGCTATCGGCGAAGACCGCGTGGCTGCCAGCGGCCACGATCACGTCCACCCCGCGCAGCAGCGGCGCGAGCGCCAGTTCGTTCTGGTACTGCTGCAGGTGCGACAGCAGGATGATCTTGTTGATGCCCTGCGTCGTCATTTGGTCGATCAGCGGCTGCAGGATGGTGGCGAGCTCCGCCATGTTGTCCCGCCCGCCATCGGCCGCCGGGTCCAGCAGGCGCGAGGGCGCGAGCGAGGAGATCGAGGCCAGGACCTGCGTGGTCACACCCAGCACGCCGATGGTTTGGCCACCCTTTACGATGGTGGTCCAGGGCGCGATCTGCGCGTCGGCGGCCTCATTGGCGACCGACTGGTTGTCGGTCAGGTCGGCCGGCAGCGTGGCGTAGGTCGAGGCCTCGCGCAGCGTGTTGGTGAACTGCGCGCGGATATTCGCGTCCTGGCTGAAGTCGATATTGGCGGACAGATAGGGGAACTGCGCACCCACTCCGGTCACGCGCGCGGCCGGTGTCACGGCCGTGGTATTTGCGGTGAAGTCGAGCGCCCCGTTCAGCGGGTTGGTGCCCAGGTCGAATTCATGATTGCCCAGCGCGCTGGCCTGGATGCCGATCGCATTCAGGATCGCGACGTCGGCCGTGAAGAAGGGGATTACCGGCGCAGCGGTGGTGCCGAAGAGATTGGTCAGATCCGAAGCCGGGCGACCCAGCACCGTGGCGTAGTAGTTGACCAGCGCCGTCCGCACCGCCGGGTCGGTGCCCGCCGCGCCGAACGGGCCGGGGATGAAATTGTCACCGCCCGAGAGCGTGATGGAGTTGGGCACCGCGTCTTCCAGCCGGTCCACGATGGCGGCGAAGCGGTCGGCGCGGCCGGCGGCCAGCAGGCCCGCCTCGAAATCCGAGCCATGCAGGATCTGCAGCGTGTAATTGGCAGGCGTGGTGGGGGTCAGGCTGTAGGCGGTGGTGGTGCCGCTCACCTCATTGGCGACGAACAGCCGTGCGGGGGTGTTGCCGCTGCCGGAGACGAAGGCGGTGACTTCCGGCGCCGTGTCGCCCGGGCGCGTGGCCAGACCCGCATAGGTAACATTGGTCGGGCCATCGATGCGGAACAGCATATTGCCGTTGAAGCGCTCCATGCCGACGGCGGCATGCAGCACGCCATTGATCATGCCGAGCGAGATCGCCTCCGGCTCCGCGCCCTTGTTGTCCGAGCGCAGGTCATCGAACAGCGGTGGGAACTGGCTGGCCACGATGCCGTCGATCAGCGCGCGGCTGTCAAAGACCTGGGTGATGGTCGGCGCCGTGAAATTACCGCCCACTTCCCAGATCGAGAAGCTGCGGCTGCTCAGCACCTGCAGGCGGTCCAGGTCGCCATCGCCATCGGTGTCGCCCGACCAGCGGGTGACTTCCAGACGGCCGAGATCGGCATCGCCGCGGCGCGGCTGGATCACCGCGAGCAGCGCAGGGTCGAGCGCGGGCATGCCGGTAGGCGGCGTGGAACCGGTGGCCGGCACCAGTGCGGAAATGCGCACCATCTCGTTGAACACATTGCTGGCGCCGCCGTATTCGCGCGCATCGCCCTCATTGGCGGTGACCAGATAGGTGCGGCCGCCGGAGACGAAATTCGCGATCGCATCGGGCTGGTGCATGCCGAAGATCGGCACTTCGCGAATGATCGCCCCGCCATCGCGGTCCGAGGTGTCGATGCCGCGGCCGGCCTGCGAATGGTCGACCAGGCCCAGCGGCAGCACCGCTTGCCAGCCCACCGCGCCGAGCGACGCATTCAGGTTGAACACGCCGATCGCGTTGGCTTCCTGGATGGTCACATAGGCCGTGTTACCATCGGCGCTGATGGTGATGTATTCGGGCTCCAGGTCCAGGCTGGGCAGCGCGGTATTGGCCTGCGGGCTGCCGGGAATGGCGTTGGACAGGCGCACACCCGCGCTGCGCAGCGCGGCGGCGGAGGCATCGAAGGCGCCGAAGCCGAAGAATGTCGGCGTCCAGGCGGCGGTGTTGATGATGGTCACGCCACCGGCTGGGTCCGCGGCGTAGCCGGTGGTCGGTTCACCCTCGATCGCGACCAGAAGGCGGGTGCCGTCCGCCGTGAAGGTGATCATGTCCGGCACCGCGCCCACGGTCGCGGTGGCGCGCCAGGTGGCCGAGGTGCCGCCGGCATCCAGCGTGAAGACGGCGACCGCGCCGTTGCTGCCGGCGGTCGCGCCATCAAAGCTGATCGCCAGGTTGTTCCCGTTCACCGCCACCGAATTGCCGCTGCCCAGCGCGGCCGGCGTGCCGCCGCCGGGGACCTGCACCGCCGTGCGCGGCACCGAGAAGACCAGCGCGCCGGTGGTCGCGTTCAGCGCGTCCACACCGGTGCCGCCCAGCACGAAGAGCAGGTTCCGCGCCGCGTCGAAGGCCACGACCTCGGAATTGCCGGCAGCACCCCCGGTCAGGCCGGTATGGGTGGTCGTGTAGATTGGCGTTGCGGTGATGCTGGTGGACATACAGGCCTCATTGGATGATTCGCGAGAATGTCCGGTTAGAGCCTGAATGGCGGGGCCATCTAGGTCTGAGCGGTGAACGCACTATTAAGGTTGAATGACGATCCATCACGCTGCCACCAGGGGTTGCGCAGCCCGCCCGGCTTGCACACGATGAGGTGTATCCGTCATGTAGCCCCGTGCTGAACGCGACGCCCTTGCCGATGACACGCGCCTGGTGGGCGGCGCTGGCCGCGCTGCCGGCCATTGTGTTCGCGCTGCGTGCACTGGGCTTTCTGCCCAGCGTCATCGACTGGGACGAAAGCCTCTATATTCTGCAGGCGCGCGAATGGCTGCGCGGCGGCTGGCCGCTGGTGGCGGTGTGGGACATGCACCCGGTTGGCGCGCCTGCGATGTTCGCAGCCGCCATGCTGCTGTTGGGCGAGAGCATCGGCGCCATTCGCCTACTGGGCGTGATCGCGGTCTCGGCCACTGGCTGGGCGCTGTTCTTCCTGCTGCGCGCGGGCGGCCTGCCGCTGGCGGTGGGTTATGCGGCGGCGCTGCTTTACGCCGGGCACAGCGTCCTGCTCGGCGGCATGCCGGTGAACACCGAAATCCTCTTCGCGCCCTTCATCACGGCCGCGATGGTGGTCGCGCTGCCCGCCGCCCTGAACCCCGAGCGTCCGCCGGAGACCTGGCGCGTCGTCATCATGGGCCTGCTGGTCGGCTGGGCGATGATGATCAAGCCGGTGGTGATGCCCGATGGGTGCCTGGCCTTCGCGGTGCTGGTGGGCGGCGCGCTGTTGCGGCGCAGCCTGCCGGTGCCGCGCCTGCTGCGCTTCGCGGCCATCTACGCCGCGCTCTGCGTGGCGCCGACCGTCTGTTTCGGCCTGATCTACCTGGCGATGGGGGAGTTGGACCTCTACCTCGACAGCACCATTCTCGCCCCCTTCACCTATGCGCAGGCCGGGATTGCGCTGTCGCGCGGGGCATGGCGGCTGGCCTCGGTCGCCATTTACCTGCTGTGGCTGTTCCTGCTGGCGGCGGGCGCGCTGGTGTTGCTGAAGCGCCAGCCGCTGGTGGCTATCGCGCTGGCCTGGTTCGGTTCGGCCACGCTCGCCGTCACGCTGCCGGCGCAGTTCTTTCCACATTATTTCCTGGTGTGGCTGCCCTCGCTGTCGGTGCTGGCCGCCCTCGGCGCGCACGCGCTGTCGAAATTCCTGGCCGCTCGGCGCGCGATGCTGTGCCTGACGCTGATCACCGCGGCCGTCTCGCTCGACCCATGGCGTAATGACAGCGCGCCGCGCATCTGGTCCGGTCATTACCTGCTGGAGCTCGACGCGCCGGCGCGCATCGCCCAGCACATCGCCGAGGAAATGCCGCCCGGCGAGACCATCTTCATCGCGAACTACCAGCCGATCGTGTATTTCCTGGCCAATGCGGCGCTGCCCACGCGCTTCGCCTTCCCGGCGCATCTGACGGGTGTTTGGAACAACCTCGCCGGCAGTGACACCGATGCCGAGATCACGCGTATCCTGGAAACCCGCCCCCGCTTCATCGTGGTGGACCGCACCCATTGGGGTGCCATGCGCCCGGCCGCCGCGCGCGCCATCACCACCGCGCTGGAGGGTGGCTACCAGATCAACTATGTGTTCCAGGACGGTCGCTCCAACGTGGAGCTCTGGCGCGTGCGCGACCCCGATCCGGAGAATGACTGACCGTGCTGGATGACGCGCTCTTCCTGGCCAGCAAGGCCTTCTGGATGGTGGTGCGGCCCAACACGCTGGCGCTGCTGCTGCTGAGCCTGGGCGTGCTGCTGCTGCTGGCGCGGCGCCGCTTCGGGCGGTGGCCGGCCTTGCTGGGGCTGGCCTGGTTCATCGCGGTCGCGACGACGCCGCTTGCCACCTGGCTGACCTGGCCATTGGAGAACCGCTTCGCCCGGCCCGACCCCGCGCCCACCCGCGTCGACGGCGTGGTCGTCCTGGGCGGCGCCGTGGACCAGGAACTGACCGCCGCGCGCGGCATCCCGGCGCTGAATGGCGCGGCCGAACGCATGACAGAGGCCGTGGCACTGGCGCGGCGCTTTCCGCAGGCGCGCATCATCTTCACCGGCGGCACGCCCAACCCGCTGGGCAATGCGCTGACCGAAGCCGATGTCGCGCGGCAGGTCTTCACCGCGCTGGGCCTGCCGCCGGAGCGCGTGGTCTACGAAAACCAAGCGCGCAACACCCATGAGAATGCGACGCTGTCCCGCCCGCTGGCCAACCCGCAGCCCGGGCAGGTGTGGTTGCTGGTCACCAGCGCCTCGCACATGCCGCGCGCGATGGGGGTGTTCCGCGCGGCCGGCTGGCCGATCACGGCCTGGCCGGTGAACTACTCCACGGGCACGACGCATGCTTCGGGCTATGACGCGCCATTCAGCCAGCGCCTCGGCATGGCGGAATGGGCGCTGCGCGAATACACCGGGCTTGCGGCCTATTGGGCGCTGGGACGGACCAATGCGCTGTTGCCTGCGCCCTGAAGGGCTTGCGGCATTCGCGCATTGCATTACATCCGCGACACAATCAATTGGATGTCTCCCCACATGATGCGTCTTGTTCTCGCGGGCTTCGCCGCGATCGGCCTCGCTGCCCCCGCCACGGCGCAGGTGCGTCTCGAAGTGGAGGCCGGCGCCAGCTTCCAGTCGCGCAACACCGTGCGCATCCCCGGTGACACTGGCACGCGCTTCGACATGAACCGCCTGCAGGGCGCGCCCAGCAGCCCCGTGGTGCGCGTGACACTCGACTGGCAGGTGGCCGAGCGTAATGGCCTGCGCGCCAGCTACCAGTACCTGCGCAGCGAAGGCACCGGCCAACTGCCGGGCGCCACGCGTTTCCAGAACACCGTCTTCGCGGCCGGCACCGCCACGCGCGGCAACTACCAGTTCGACACCTGGCGCGTGACCTATCGCTACCGCCTGCTGCACACGGAGAACACCAGCCTGCATGTCGGTGGCACGGTGTTGGTGCGCAACGCCGAAATTCGGCTGCGCCAGGGCGCGGTGTCGGATCGCCGTGGTGATGTGGGCGTGGTGCCGTTGATCCATGTCGCCGGCGAATGGCGCGTGACGCCGCAATTGCGCCTGATGGCCGAAGTGGACGCGCTGGGTGCCCCCGCCGGTTACGCGGTGGATGCCGCATTGCGCGGTGCCTATGCCATCAACCGGAACTGGGAAGTGACGGCCAGCTATCGTTTTCTCGATGGCGGCGCGGATAACCGGCGGGTGTTCAACTTCGCCTCCTTCCACAGCCTGACCGCGGGCCTGGCCTACCGTTTTTGACGCGCACGGTGCATATGCTTCGCATGTTCTGAAGGGGTGAGGCATGGCATTGCGGATCGGGATCATGGGTGTGGCGGGCCGGATGGGCCAGCTTTTGGTGCGCGAGACCGTGGCGGCCGGGCATGTGGTGTCGGGCGGCCTGGTGCATGGCCGAGCGGCACCGGCGGGCAGCCGCGCCGACTCAACTGGCCGCGGCCGCCGCTGCCGGCTGCGCTTTCGTCCTGGGCACCTCGGGCCTCTCGGCCGAGGAGGAGGCGGCGGTGCGGCAGGCCGCCGATCGCATACCGGTCGTCCATGCCGCCAATTTCGCACCTGGCGTGAACCTGATGTTCGCGCTGGCCGAACGCATGGGCGCGGCCCTGCCTGCCACCCAATATGACGCCGAGATCGTCGAGATGCATCACCGCCAGAAGGTGGATGCGCCCTCGGGCACCGCCGTCGGCCTCGGCCGCGCGGTGGCTGCGGGCCGCGGCACCACGCTCGAGGATGCCGGCCGGGAATCGGGCCGTGATGGCCATACCGGGCCGCGCGGCACCGGC
>JAPLOK010000033.1 GCA_026400775.1 Alphaproteobacteria bacterium
GACCGCCTGGCCGATGCTCAAAGCCGGCGGCATTACGCGGCCGATCTCGCCTGGCGGCTCGCCTTCGACCATGCATCCCTGCCCGAACCCCGGCCGGAGGCGATCTATTTCGACCGCGCGCTGCTGCGCCTGCCGGATGATGCCGTGGTGGTCGATGGCGGCGCGTTTTCCGGTGATGCGCTGGAGCATTTCCTGCGCTGGCACGGCCCGCGCTTCGGCCGCTACCACGCCTTCGAGCCGGACCCGATCTCCTTCGCCAATCTCACGCGGTATCGCGACCGCCTGCCGCCTTCTGTGGCCGCGCGCATCGCGCTGCACCAGGCGGGCATCGGGGCGGCGGCCGGGGAATTGCGGCTCGACCCATCCGGCACGCCGGGCACCATCACCGGCGGTTCGGGCTGCGTGGTTGTGCCCTGCGTCAGGCTCGATGCCATGCTGGGCGAGGAGCGGGTGGACTGCATCAAGCTCGACACTGAAGGGCAGGAACATCCGGTGCTGGACGGTGCCGCCGGCATCATCGCCCGCGACCAGCCGGCGCTGGCGATCTCGATCTATCACAAGCCCGATGACATCGTGACGCTGCCCGAACGCGCCATCGCCGCCCTGCCGGATGCGGCACTGCATGTGCGCAGCCATGACCACGACGGCATCGACCTGGTGCTGACCGCGGTGCCCCGGAGATTCCAGCCATGATCGTCACCCGCAGCCCGTTGCGCATCTCGGTGGGCGGCGGCGGCACCGACCTGCCTTCGTATTACGAGCAGCGCGAAGGCTTCCTGGTGGCGATGGCCATCCAGGCGCATGTCTATGTCTCGGTGCAACGCACGCTGGAGCCGGGCATCCTGCTCAAATACTCGCGCATCGAGCGGCCGGGGCGGGTGGCCGAGATCGAGCACCCGATCATCCGAGAGGCGCTGCTGGAGCATGGCCTGGGCGAGGAGACGGCGCTGGAAGTCACCTCGGTGGCCGATATCCCGGCGGGCACGGGGCTGGGCAGTTCCGGCAGCTTCACCACCGCGCTGATGCAGGCGCTGGCCGTGCTGCGGGGTGCGGCAATGACCGCCGAGGAGTTGGCGGCCAGCGCCTGTCGCATCGAGCTTGACCGGTTGCGCGAGCCCATCGGCAAGCAGGACCAATACATCGCCGCCTATGGCGGGCTGTGCGGCTTTCATTTCCGCGCCGATGGCCGCGTGGAGGTGGAGCGTATCGAACTGCCGCCAGAGACCCATGCGCGGCTACTATCCCACACGCAGATGTTCTTCACCGGCCGCACCCGCAGCGCGGGCGAGATCCTGAAGCAGCAGGATACCGCATCACGCGCGATGGATGCCGGCATGCTGGCCAATCTGGACCGCGTAAAGGCCATGGGTTTCGAGATCCGTGACGCGCTGCTGGCCGGCCGGCTGGAGCGCTGGGGTGAGATCATGCGCGAGCACTGGGAGGCGAAGAAGCAGCGTTCCAGCGGCATGTCGAACCCGCAAATCGATGGCTGGTATGATCTGGCCATGCGCAGCGGCGCCATCGGCGGCAAGCTGGTGGGCGCGGGCGGCGGCGGCTTCCTGCTGTTCCATGCGCATGACCCCGAGGCGCTGCGCGCGGCGATGACCGGTGCTGGCCTGAAGGAGGTGCCGCTGCGGCTGCAGCCGCAGGGCACCACCATCATCGCGCCATGAGCCTGCCGGACCTGGCCCTGCTGGCCGGCGGCATGGCCACGCGGCTGGGCGGGCTCGCCGAAGCGACACCCAAGGTGCTGATGCCGGTGGCGGGCGAGCCGTTTCTGGCGCATCTGCTGCGGCATGCGCAGCGCCAGGGTTTTTCACGCGTCGTGCTGTGCCTGGGCCACCTGGCCGAGCGGGTGGAGGAATTCCTGGCAGCCCGGGGCCGCTTCGGGCTGGAGGTGGCGATCAGCCATGAAGGGCCGGCGCGGCGCGGCACCGGTGGTGCGTTGCGCCTTGCGCTGCCCTTGCTCTCGGACCCTTTCTTCCTGGGCTATGGGGATAGTCTGCTGCCGCTGGATGCACAGGCCGCGTACACAGCCTTCCTGGCCGCGGGCCAGCCCGCGATGATGACGGTGCTGCACAATCGCGACCAATGGGATGCCTCCAACGTGATCTTCGAGGGCGGCATGGTGCGCGCGCATGACAAGGCGCTGCGCGGGCGGCCCGGCGTGGAATGGATCGATGCCGGTGTCACCATCTTCCGCCATGCGTCGATCCTGGCCTGGCCTGATGCCGACCCCTGGGATCTCTCGGCGCTGACCGGGGCGTTGGCGCAGCAGGGGCGGCTGGCGGGGCATCTGGTGCAGGAGCGCTTCCATGAGATCGGCCGGCCGGAGACGCTGGCCGAGACCGATGCCTGGCTGCGCGCGCAATATTCGCCATGACGTGGCCACAAGCGGCGTGGCATCATGTGCGCATGCGAAGCTTTCTTGTCATTGGCGCGGTGCTGGCCTTGGCGGCATGCAAGCCTGATCCCTATGGCGGGCCGGGTTATGGCGGGCCGGTGCTGGGCGGCGGCTGGGGGCAGCCCCGGGTGCCGACCTGGGTTGACCAGCGCGGCAATATCCACACGCCCTATACCACCATCTACGCGCCCGAGGGCGGCTATGGGCCGCAGGGCCGGCCGCCATCTTTCTGGGGGCTGACCAACCCCTATCGGCCGAACAACGACCCAGGCGGCGGGAACTGAGCGCGGTAGTGATCGCGACAGCGTGATCGTCGGCTGCGATCACGGCCCTGCCGGCCACAGCCGATTGCGCCGATCATGATCCCTTGATCGGGCAGGGATCGCATGCCGGCCTATACGGGCAATCACATGACCACGTTCCGGCAGTTGCTTCGTGTGGCCAATCCCAGCATCGACAGCGGCCTGGCCGCGCGGGTTTTCGGCAAGAGCTCGCTGCAACCGCTGATGGCGATCCTGAACGATGCCAATGGGACCGCGGTGCAGGTCTATCTCGCGATCTCGCGCCTGCCGCGGGACAAGGCGGAGAAGTACCGCCGCCCGCTGACCTATCTGCTCACGACCTATCACGGCATGGCGCTGGGGGGGATCATTCTCGATGACCTGATCAACCAGCCGATCGTCCAGACCAAGGCTGTGCGCTACCGCAGGACGCCCATGCCGGCCAATTTCAACCCTGGGCCGCCGGGGGTGAAGGTGTTGATCCAGCCGCAATCGGCCATGACCGACGGCTCCATCGTGCAATACCTGCTGCATCACCCGGATACGACGAACCTGCTGCTGATCCATCTGGCCGATGCCAATTCCGCCGGCATGGACGAAAGCTTCAACGGCCGCACCACGCGCGAGTACATCGTCTCGGCGATGCGGGTCGCCCGCGTGCTGCAATGCCCGACCGCCGCCATGACCGTGGGCCAGGCCGGCCAGCCGCCGCTATTCCCGGCATTGCTGGCGCAATACAGGCAGCTGCCGCAGGATTTGCGCCATGTGTTTCACGACAACCACGCGCATGTCTGCACCAATCAGCAAGGCCTGGCGGACTTCCTGGAAGACCGCGAGAACTGCGTGGTGATCGGGTTCGACGGCACGGTCTGCGTGGCCGCCAATATCTTCGGCTGCCCCGAGCGGACCGGCGGGCCGGACACGCCCTACAAGCAGCCGGTGCTGACCTTCGCGAATGTGGTGATGTCGCGCGCGACGCTGGTGACCAATGGCCAGCTGGCCATCCAGACCCCGACCTTCGGGCGGGCCGAATATGGGCCGCTGGCGCTGCTGGGGCCGAATTGAGGGTACGGCGGTGGTGACCCCTACGGGAATCGAACCCGTGTTTCAGCCGTGAGAGGGCCGATACAGGACGGTAGGAGGTGCCCCGAAACAGTATTAAGACATTGAAATTATTAACTTGCATCTCCCGGCGTATCCCGATATCTCCAATGGTGTATTGGAGAAGTGTTGGAGAAGTTGGATGGCGCGGCGGC
>JAPLOK010000099.1 GCA_026400775.1 Alphaproteobacteria bacterium
CATCGCAATGCCTGGCGGGTCGGCGGGGAAGAGCTCGCCCACCAGCGCCACGCGGCGCTCTTCCTCGACGAAGTTGCGCGGGCGCGCGACGGGTCCGGCCTCGGCCTCCAGGCGCGCGGTGCGGAGCATCGCGCCGGCCAGAACGTCCTTCGCTTCCGCATGCGTGGGCACGCCGAAGCCGGGCACATCAATGCCGATGATGCGAACGCCGTTGATCTCCTTCGGCAGCGCATGCAGCGGCACGCCGGAGGCTGTCGGCACGCAGAGGTTGATCATCACCACAGCGTCGACATCCTTGGGGTCGGCGGCCTGCGCCACCGCATCGCGGATGTCTTCGTAGAGCTTGCCGGTGACCAGCGTTTCCGAATTGAACGGCACGTATCCGACACTGCGCCGCGCGCCGTAGAAATGGCTGGTGAAGGTCAGGCCATACACGCAACACGCACTGCCACTCAGGATGGTCGCGACGCGGCGCATGCGCAGGCCCACGCGCAAGGACCCGAAGGCCGGGCACATGCTTTGCGGCTGGTCATGCGGGCCGCGCGGGTAGTCTGCCGCCAGGCGGTCCATCACATCGGATTTGCCCGCCGCGCGCGCGGCTTCCACCATGGTTTCCCGACCAGCGTGACAACCGCCGCCTGTGTCCGGAGGGATGATGTGCCCGTCCATGATTCAGGCTCCCTCGTAGACCACTTCGAGCGAGACTTTTTCCTCATGGCCGGCGGCGCGCATGTCTTCGATCTGCGCCGGTTGCAGCACATAGCCGCGGCCCACCGCATCGCCCTTGAACAGGCCCAGAAGCCCGTCCTGCGTCAGCGGTGTGGGGCGCAGCGGCGGCGCGGTCGCGACTTGTTCGCCGAGTGCGGCGAAGAGCGAACCCCATTCGCCATCCGGCCGGCCCACGATCTCGTAGCTGGCGGATTTGCGGCGGATGTCTTCGTTGGCCGGGATGCTGGCCAGCACGGGAATGCCAACCTTCTCGGCGAAGGCGGCCGCTTCGCCGGTGCCGTCATCCTTGTTCACCACCATGCCGGCCACACCGACATTGCCGCCGAGCTTGCGGAAGTATTCGACCGCGCTGCACACATTGTTGGCGACGTAGAGCGACTGCAGGTCATTGCTGCCGACGACGATGACCTTCTGGCACATGTCGCGCGCGATCGGCAGGCCGAAGCCGCCGCAGACCACATCGCCCAGGAAGTCGAGCAGGACGTAGTCGAAATCCCAGTCGTGGAAGCCGAGCTTTTCCAGCGTCTCGAAGCCATGGATGATGCCGCGGCCGCCACAGCCGCGACCCACTTCCGGCCCGCCCAGCTCCATCGCGAACACACCGTCGCGCTTGAAGCAGACATCACCGATCGCGACCGGTTCGCCTGCGGCTTTCTTGCGCGACGAGGTCTCGATGATGGTGGGCGTGGAGCGCCCGCCGAACAGCAGTGATGTGGTGTCCGATTTCGGGTCGCAGCCGATGAGCAGCACGCGCTTGCCCTGCTGCGCCATCATGTAGGACAGGTTCGCCAGCGTGAACGACTTGCCGATGCCACCCTTGCCGTAGATCGCGATGATCTGCGTCTTCTTGCGGCCTTCGCCCACCGGCACGGGGTCCGGCTCCAACGAGGCTTCCGCGCGCAAGGCGGCGGTCATATTGGCATTGGCGGCAGTATTCCCGGTGACTGCGGTCATGCGGTGTGTCTCCAATCGAGGACCATTTTCAAACAGGCTGGGTCGGTGAAGGCGGTGCGGTAGGCCGCGGTCGCCTGCGCGGGTTCGGCCTGATGCGTGATCAGCCCGTCCAGCTTCAGCGCGCCCGTGGCGAGCAGCGTGTTCACCGTGGTGATGTCCGCGGGCTTCCACTCGGCGGCGATGCGGATGCGCGCCTCCTTCATGAAGGCGGGCGGGAAGGCGAAGTTCAGGCGCTCGTGGTAGAAGCCCGCCAGGATGATCTCCGCACCGCGCGCGATGCGGCCGACCAGCGTGTCGAGGATGTTCGCATCGCCCGAGGCATCGATGACGCCG
>JAPLOK010000494.1 GCA_026400775.1 Alphaproteobacteria bacterium
CAGCGACGCCGCCTTCGCGATGGAGCTGGGTTGCGATGCGGTGCTGGTGAATTCGGCAATCGCCCACGCCCGCGACGCCGTGGGCATGGCGGTGGCGATGAAGCATGCGGTGATGGCGGGGCGCGCGGCCTATCTGGCCGGGCGGATGCCGCGCAATTACGACAGCGCGGATGCGTCATCACCGATGACGGGCGTCATCGGGCGCTGAGCCGAGCGCCCCAACAAGACCAGTGCGCCCCCGAGCATCCGCGCGCACGGCGCGCGGCGCCGCCCACAAGCCCTACCGGCCAGCGATGCCCCAGGCGCGGCCCAAGCCAAGCCGCCACACGCGGCGCCCGGCGTTTGAGGGCATCATAGCGCCCTGATCCCGAAATCCCCGATCGTCTTCAGCCCGATCCGGAACATCAGGATCGAATTGCCCACCTGGCCTGTGCCCAGTTCCGGGTCGATCGCGAAGCGGCGGATATAGCGGCCCTCAAAGATGAAGCAGTCATCTTCCCACCCGGCAGAGGCCTGGATCAGCACCGGCCTTTGCAGGTTCACGTCGTAGCGCGCACTCGCCGCGACGCGCCATTGCCCGCCATCGCGCGTGCGCGAGGCGGCACTGAAGCCGCCCACCACCTCACTGCGCGCGCGCACCGGCGTCAGGAAGGGCTGCGGCGTGGTGAAGATATAGCCGGCATTCAGGCTGAACTGGTCCAGCATGGGCAGGTTGCGCCAGGTGACGCTGCCGCGCGCATCGGTGAAGCGGTGCTGACCGCTTTCGCCATCCAGCCGCGAGCGCACGGTGAAATCCAGCCACGGCGTGGGCGAAACCGACAGGCGTCCCACCCAATCGGACCAGTTGCGTTCAAGGCCGGAGCCGTTCGCGAAGGTCGCATCGCGCCGCGCGCGGTATGACCGGCCGACCACGGTTTCCACCTGCCCGCCATTGGGGAAATTCCAGGCCCCGCGCAGCGCCATATCCACGCGCGAACCACCTTCCTGCCGGTCGCGGCCGGGGAAGCGGTTCAGGCTGAAAAGGTTGGCGTCGGTGAATTCGAAATCGATGCTGTCCTCGTTCGGGAAGCGCAGCTGCGCGCCGGTATTGGTGCCGGTCACGACTTGCATGCGCGGCTCGATGGTCTGCTGGCCCCAGCGGCCGGCATCGCGCACGAAGGGCATGCGCCAATCGAGGGCCGCACGCAGCACGCCGGTGGCGCTGGTGCCGTTGGCCAGCGGCTGGAAGATGGGGTCCGCGGCCTGGCCGCTGGCGACATAGCCGCGCATGTCGCCCTGCACGCGCGTCACCCAAAGCCCGCCAAGCGGGTCGGTGTCGCGCCTCTCCCAGCCCAGCCGGGCGGCGAGGCGCTGCGAATAGCTGCCCACCTCACGCGAGATGCCAAGCAGCCCGGCATCGGCATAGAAGCGCCCGCCCAACCACGGCGTGCGCGGCGACCATTCGCCGAACAAACTCGGCGCCACGATCGGCAGCACCGATGCCGCGTCCGAAAAGCGCAGGCCCTGGTACCAGCGGGCATCGAAACGCGCATAGCCCTCGGTGCCCCAGAAGCCTTCGAGATAGGCCTGGCTGGTCAGCGCGCGGCGGAACTCGAAACGATAGGTGCGCAGGTATAATTCGCTGCTGGCGCGGTTCAGCTCGAAGCCGGCGCGCCAATTCTCGTCCAGCGCGAAGCGCGCGCGGCTGAAGATGTGCCCTGAGAATTCCTGCCGCCCGCCGGTATCGCGCCCCAGGAAATAGCCGGCACTGGCCTGCACCTGGATGTCGCCATTGTTGAAGCGGCGGCGGTATTCGATGCCCAGATTCGGCGCCTGGCGCGAGGAGATCAGCCCGGTGATCGTCGCATCAGACTGGTCGTCGATCACCCAGTAGAACGGGATCTGCACGAATGGCCCCAGGAAGCGCGTGGTCCCCGCGATCGGGAACAACAGCCCCGAGCCGCGCGGCGATTGCGGATCAGGGTGCGAGAACCACGGCGCATAGGCGACCGGAATCCCCGCCACTTCCAGCCGCACATCGCGGTAGGTCATGCGCTGGGCGGCCTGATCCTGGGTGGCCTGGCCGGCGCGCAGCTGCCACAGCGGTGGGCGGGAGGGATCATCCTCGCACAGCGCGCAGGGCGAATAGATGGCACGCGACATCTCGGTCACCGCCTGGCCGGGCTGGTCGGCGGGCGCGGTGCGGCGCGCGCCATTGGCCACCAGCCGGCCATTGCCCGGCAGCAGCGCGCGCAGGCCGGTCAGCGTGCCTTCGCGGAAATTGCCCGACAGCTCCGCCTCATCAGCGAAGAGCACCTGGCCATCGGCCTCCAGCAGCTGGACATTGCCGCGCAGCACCGCCACGCGCCGCGCGCGGTCATAGGTGAAGCGGTCGGCACGGACGACGCGGCCGGCCTGCCAGGCCTCGACACGGCCTTCGGCGGCGACCAGGCCGCCGTCGCGGTCATACTCCACGCGGTCGGCGGTGAAGGTGATGGGCTGGTCCGTGGGTACCAGGTTGTCGGGGCCCGGCGCGTCATTGCGCGGCGGTGGAACCTCGTTGCGCATGATGCGCGCATTGCCGGCATCGAAGGGCGCGCCGAGCGCCACCACCAGCGCGACCATGGTCCCGCCGGCAACCCAGCGCCGGCTGGCGCGGCGCGCGCGGCGGTTCGCGCTGGCGAAGCGCGGCAGGCGGGCGGACGCAGCGGGGGGCGGCGGGGGCATCGCCGAAGCTTACCCGTCCTCCAGGTACAGCAACAGGCCCAGGGCCAGCAGCAGCCCGGCCAGTGAGGGCGTCCAGGCGGCAAGCCAGACCGGGAGGGCGCCGGTCTCGCCGAATTCCGCGGTGACGCGGTCCAGCACGAACAGCGCAAAGCCCGCGGCGACGCCCGCGGCGATCATCCGCCCCGCACCGCCCATGCGCGTGGTGCGGGTGGAAAACACCGCCGCCAGCAGCGCCATGCCGATTGCGAGCAGGGGTGTCGCCAGCAGCGACTGGAATTGCAGCCGGTGGCGGATGGCCGAGAAGCCCGCGCCCTCCAGCAGCTGGATGAAACCGGGCAAGGCCCAGACCGAAAGCGTGTCGGGTGAGGCGAAACTGTCCTGGATGCTGGCGGGTGTCAGCTCCGAAGGAAAGGTGAGCGTGACGGGCGGCCGCGGCTGGCGGTCAGGGCCGAAGACCACCGCATCCTCCAGCACCCAGCGGCCGGGCGAGAGCGCCGCGCGTGCGGCTTCCACGCGCGCCAGCAACCGATCCCCGCCGGAGAGGCGCCAGAGCGAGACATCCTCCAGCGCAAATCCCCCGCCGCCCGATTGCGGGCGGCCGGCGAGGATCAGCACGCCGCCAGGCTCGATGCCTTGATCGGCCTGGCGCAGCCAGAGCTTGCCGCCGGCCAGCGCGCTGATGCCGGCGCCGCCGCGCAGCGTCACATTCTCTAGCCTTTCGGCACGCGCGAACATCACCGAGGAGAGCGGCGAGAGCGCGGCCACGGCGAAACCACCGATCAGGGCCGCCGCCACCACCGGCCCCAACAGGAAGCCCCAGGCCGAGACGCCGGCCGCGCGCGCCACCACCAGCTCGGAAGAGCGCGTCAACCGCCAGAAGGCCAGCATGCCGCCGAGCAGGATGGCGAAGGGCATGATCTGCATCGCCAAAAAGGGCAGGCGCAGCGCGGCAATGGCGCCGATGGTGGCGAAGCCGGCCTCGGGGCGCGATGCCCCGCGGCGGAGCAACTCGATGAAGTCGAACAGCGCCACCAGCAGCGTCAGCGCCAGCAATGCGGTGAGCGCGGCGACCAGGAAACGCCGCCCGACATAAAGCACCAGCGTGCGCGGAAAGGTCATGCCGGGCGTGTCCTGGGCCAGCCGGGTGCGCCCTGCAGGACCCATGCAGCGACCACGCCCGGCAGCACCGTGTACAGCCAGATCAACGGCAGCAATCCGGCATGCCGGCCAGCGGCGGAGACGATCACCAGGCCAAGCGCCACGATGCCCACCGCGATGGCCGCACCCAAGGCCAGCTTCAGCCCGCCGCCATGACGGCGGAACGGGCCGACCAGCGCCACGGCCAGCGCCACCAGCGCCAGCGAGATCGCTTGCAAGGGCGATGCCAGGCGCTGCTGCGCCTCGGCCAGGAAGCGCATGCTGTCGCGCGGCGGTGTGTCGGGCGGGGGGTCCAGCAATTCGGCCAGGCTGCGCTCCTGCACGGTGCGCGCGCGCGCCTGGTCGGCACGGGTGGCGCGGCCGAGCTCGACGCTGTTTTCCGCGAAGGCCAGGATCGTCAGCCGCCATTCGCCGCCCACGCGTTCCACCTGCTGGCGCTGGCCGTTGATGAGCGTGACGCGCGGGCCGGAGGGGCCGGTGGTCAGGCGGCCCGCTTCGGCCAGCAGCGTAACCGGGGTGCCGCGATCGCGCGCGTCATGCACCAGGATGCCGCGCAACGTGCCGTCGCGTTCGCGCGCCCGGGCATAGACGGTCAGGTCGCCGCCGAGCGTGCTGAACACGCCTTCCTGGAACAGCAGGCCGGCCATCTCGTTGCGGATTTCGAATTGCCAGTCGCGGAAGGCGGATTGCGTGAGCGGCACGAGCCAGAGGGTGAGGAGGTAGCCGATGACGCTGGCGAGCCCCGCCACCGCCAGCGCCGGGCGGGCGATCTGCCAGGGCGAAAGCCCGGCGGCACGCATCACGGTGATCTCGCGGTCGGCGCCGAGGCGGACATAGGTGAAGAGCACCACGACGAAGGTGGTGACCGGCAGGATGATGGCGAGGAAGCTGGGCAGCAGCAGGCCGGTCAGTTCCAGGAAGACCAGCAGCGACAGGCCGCGTTCCAGCACCAGCTCGATGAAGCGCAGCGATTGCGTCACCCAGACCAGCGCAACAAGCCCCACCGCCACCGCGACCAAGGCGATGGCGAGCTGGCGGAACATGTAGGTATCGAGCCGTGTCACCTGGGGGTTATACGCGGGGGCTTACGGCGCGGCCAGGAAGGCGCGGATGACGCGGGCGGGGACGATCCATGCCGCGTCCGGATCATTCAGCGCGCGCTGGCTGACGATGCCCAGCAGGCAGAGGGTTTCGGCGTCAAACACGCCGCCGCCGGATTCGCCGGGTTCCAGCCGCAGGGCCAGCACGGCGTAGCTGCCGAAGGCGGGGTTGGCCTCCGGTGTTTCGGCGTCGAGCCGGGCCGGGGCGATGCGATCGCGGGTGGCGACCAGGACGCGTTGGCCGGGGCTGGGGTTGGTGGCGCAGACCGTGGCGCCCGAAAGCGCCTGGGCGGCCAGGAGCGCCAAGTCCTCGCCGCGCAGATAGGCAAGTTCGCAATCGGCGCGGTTCAGGCGTGCCTGGCCGGCGCGCAGGCGATGCGCGGGGCCGGTGGGGGTGATGAGCGCGGTGAGCGTGGGCGGCCTGTCGCTGCGGCCAAGGCGGCACCAGCCCTCGGC
>JAPLOK010000028.1 GCA_026400775.1 Alphaproteobacteria bacterium
CGCCTGCAACAGGCCCTGACAGGCAGAGCTCTGGCCGCCTGACATCACCCCGGCAGGCGGTAGTCGGCCCAGGCCTTCTTCAACTCCGCCTTCCACAGCTTGCCGGTGGCGGTCAGCGGCAGGCTGTCCACGAATTCCACCGCATCGTGCACCCACCACTTGGCGATGCGGCCTTCATAGGTGGCCAGGATGCTGTCCTTGCTGGGGTCGGTGCCGGGCTTGCGCACGACCAGCAGCAGCGGCCGTTCATCCCATTTGGGATGATGCGCGGGAATGACGGCGGCGAGTTGCACATCCGGATGCGCCAGCACGATGTTCTCCAGCGTGATGGAACTGATCCACTCGCCGCCCGATTTGATCACATCCTTGGCGCGATCGACGATCTCGATGCAGCCCAGTTCGTCGATAGTGACCACATCGCCGGTGCGCATCCAGCCATCGGGGGTGAAGGCGGGGTCGGTCTCGCGGTTGAAATAGGCCGATGCCACCCAGTGGCCCTGCACCTCCAACTCGCCATAGGCCTTGTCATCCTGCGCGATGGGCGCGCCCGTGCCATCGAGCGCGCGCAGATCCACGCCGAAATGCGGCCGCCCCTGCTTGCGGGAATAGGCCAGGAATTCGGCGTCCGACCAATCGGCATTCTCGGGCTTGCGGGCATTGGTGGAGCCCAGCGGGCTGATCTCGGTCATGCCCCAGGCATGCAGGATGGGCACGCCATATCCCTCGGCGAAGCCCGCGGTGATGGGCACCGGCAGCGCGGTGCCGCCCACGACCAGCCGCGGCGGGTTCGTGAAGCGCCGGGCGGGATCGGCGCGCAGCCATTGCAGCAGCGCGGTCCAGATGGTGGGCACGCCGGCGGAGAAGGTCACGCGCTCGGCCTCGAACAGCGCATGCAGGCTGGCCGGGTCCAGCTTGGGGCCGGGCAGCACCATCGAGGCACCGACCATCGGGCAGGCATAGGGCAGGGACCAGGCATTGACGTGGAACATCGGCACCACCGGCAGCACCACATCGACGGCGCGCAGCCCGAACACATCGGGCATCACGCCGGCCATGGCGTGCAGCACGGTGGAGCGGTGCGAATACAGCACGCCCTTCGGGTCGCCCGTCGTGCCGGAGGTGTAGCAGAGCGAGGAGGCGGCGCGTTCATCGAGCACCGGCCAATCCTGCGCATCGCTCTCGCCCGCGATCAGATCGGCATAGCGCAGCACTGGAATGGGCAGGGCAGGGGCCTCGCCATCGCCCAGCACCACGACATGGTGCAGCGAAGGCGGCAGTACATCGGCGAGGTTCGCCAGCAGCGGCAGCAGCGAGGCATCGATGAACATCACCACATCCGCGGCATCGGCCAGGATGAAGGCGATCTGGTCCTTGAACAGCCGGGGATTGACCGTGTGCAGCACGGCACCCATGCCCGAGACGCCGTGATAGATTTCCAAATGCGGCGTGGTGTTCCAGGCGAGCGTCGCCACACGCTCGCCGCGCTTCACGCCGAGCCGCGCCAGGCCATGGGCCAGGCGCGCGGCATTGGCCGCGATCTCGGGCCAGGTGCTGCGGATGATGCTGCCGGTGTGGTCCTGGCTGATGATGCGCGCGCCGTGATGGTGGCGCGCAGCGTGGCGCAGGATGGATGAGACAAGCAGCGGGTGCTCCTGCATCAGGCCGAGCATGCGAAACCTCCCCTTCGTTCTGCGGAACCGTTGTTATTCTGGACGGATATTGGCTGTTCGGATCAGATCGCCCCACATCACCGTCTCGCGCGCCAGCGTCTCGCGCAGGACCGAGGCGTCACCGCTGACGATATCCACGCCCTGTTCGGCCATGCGTGCGATCAGTGCGGTATCCGCAGTGGCTGCGCGCAGCGCGATGCTGAGGCGTGCGGTGATGCCGGCAGGCGTTCCGGCAGGCGCAAAAAGCCCCTGCCAGAACACCGTCTCGAAGCCCGGCACCGCATCGCCCACCGGCGGCACATCGGGCAACAGCGCGTTGCGCGTGGCCGACGAGATGCCAATGGCGCGCGTCGCCCCTTCGCGCGTGGCCGGCAGCGCTTCCTGCACGGCGCTGAACATGGCCTGGATGCGGCCCGCGCGCAGTTCGATCAGTGCCGGCGCCCCGCCGCGGAAGGGCACATGCACCACGTCCAGGTTCGCGCGCGCAGCGAGCAGCGCCTGCGACAGGTGGTTCACCGCCCCGGTGCCCGAGGAGCCGAAATTCACCCGCCCCGGGCTGGCGCGGCAATAGGCCAGGAATTCGGCCATATTCCGCACCGGCAGGGCAGGGTTCACATGCAGCACGAAGGCCGAGCGGAAGACCATGCCGATCGGGTCGAGCGCGCGCATCGGCTCGCGCGGGGTCAGGTTCGGTTGCAGCGCCGGGTTGATGGCCAGCGTGCTGGTGCCCATGAGCAGCGTGTAGCCATCCGGCCGCGCCTGCGCGACATGCGTATTGGCGACCGCCGTTGCGGCCCCTACGCGGTTTTCCACCACCATGGGCTGGCCCAGTTCACGTTCCATCCGCGCCGAGACGGCGCGGCTGACGATGTCCGTCACGCCGCCGGCGGCGTAGCCGGATGCGACGGCGATGGCGCGTGTCGGATAATCCTGTTGGGCAAGCGCGGGGGCAGCGAGCAGCCCCGAGAGCAGCGGCAGATGGCGGCGTTGCATGGTCATTTCTCCCTGGTCGAGAAGGATGCGGTGCGCTTGGCGGCGCGTCCAGGCCCGGTTATGCCCGCGGTATGACCCAGGACCTGACCGACCGTATCGCAGCCCGCCTCTCGAGCGGGCTGGATGCCGCGACCTATGCCGGCTATCGCGCGGGCTTCGAGGCCGCGCGCGAGGAAGCAGCGCTGCTGGCCGAACGCGCATGCCAGGCGGCGCTGGCTGCCCGGCTGCGCGCCATGCAACCCTTGCCCGACAAGGGAGCGATGCAATGAGGGAGGAGCCCATCCTCTGCCCGCATTGCGAGGAGCCGACGCAGCCCAACACGCGGTCCGATGGCAGCCGTGTCTGTTCCTGCACGGCGGCGCGCGAATTGCCGCGCCCCGCCGTTGCCCCGATCAGGCTTCAGCCGCGTCCGCGATAGCCGGGCACGCCCTGTTCTGGCACCCAGACACCCTTGGGCGCTGGGCCGGTCTGCCAGAAGACATCGATCGGGATGCCGCCGCGCGGATACCAATAGGCGCCGATGCGCAGCCAGCGCGGTGTCAGCAGCGCCTTCAGCCGCAGCGCGATATCCATGCTGCAGGCCTCATGGAAGCTGCCATGGTTGCGGAAGCTGGCCAGGTATTGCTTGAGCGACTTGCTCTCCACGATCCAGCGGCGCGGCACATAGTCCATCACGATATGCGCGAAATCCGGCTGGCCGGTTAAGGGGCACAGCGAGGTGAATTCGGGCGCCACGAAGCGGATGCAATAGGCTTGGCCCGGGTGCGGATTGGGCACGCGTTCCAGCACCGCCTCATCGGGGCTTGCCGGCATGGGGGTGCTGCGGCCGGGCTGTGTCAGGCCCTTCACTTGCGTCTTGGTGGTCATGCTTGGCTCCAGCCGGCGCGGATAGCGGCGGCTTCCTGGTCGAAATTGCCGGCGATGATGGCGGCGCGAAGCCGCGCCATTACTCGCTGGTAGTAGCAGATATTGTGCCAGGTCAGCAGGATCGGCCCCAGCATTTCGCCCGCCTTGAACAGATGGTGGATATAGGCGCGGCTGTGATTTTGGCAGGCCGGGCAGTCGCAATCGGCATCCAGCGGTGCGGGGTCATCGGCGTGGCGGGCATTGCGCAGGTTGAGCGTGCCGGTCGAGGTATAGGCGCGGCCCATGCGGCCCGAGCGCGTGGGGATGACGCAGTCGAACATGTCGATGCCGCGCGCCACGGCGCCGATGATGTCATCGGGCGTGCCCACGCCCATCAAATAGCGCGGCTTGTCCTTCGGCAGCAGCGGCGTCGTCACGTCCAGCGTGTCGAACATGGCCTGCTGGCCCTCGCCCACAGCAAGCCCGCCGACAGCATATCCCTCGAAGCCGATATCGGTGAGTGCTGCGACCGATTCGGCGCGCAAATCCGGGTAGACGCCACCCTGCACGATGCCGAACAGCGCATAGCCAGGCCGCTGCTGGAACGCTGCCCTGCCGCGGCCCGCCCAGCGCATGGAGATGCGCATGGAATGCGCCGCCTGCTCATGCGTGGCGGGGTAGGGCGTGCATTCATCGAAGCTCATGGTGATGGTGCTGCCCAGCAGATGCTGGATTTCGATGGAGCGCTCCGGTGTCAGGCGGTGCTTCGAGCCATCGATATGCGACTGGAAGGTCACGCCATCGGCATCCATCTTGCGCAAGGCCGAGAGCGACATGACCTGGAAGCCGCCACTATCGGTCAGGATGGGGCCATGCCAGTCCATGAAGCGATGTAGCCCGCCCAGGCGAGCGATGCGCTCGGCACCCGGGCGCAGCATGAGGTGATAGGTGTTGCCCAGCACGATGGAGGCGCCGGTGCTGCGCACGCCATCGGCGGTCATGCCCTTGACAGTGCCGGCGGTGCCGACGGGCATGAAGACCGGTGTCGGCACGGCGCCATGCGCGGTGTGCAGGGTGCCGGCGCGGGCCATGCCGTCGCGGGCTTGGGAATGCCAATGGAAGTTCATGGGGGGGACATGCCTGTCGGCGCGATCCGGGCCAAGCCCCGCGAGCGCCAGGCGATGGCAGCAACGGGTCTGACCGGGCGAAGGTTCTGATGTGCTGCCCTGATATGGCGCCTCTTCTCGGTCGAGTCCGATCCAGCAAGGGACGGACGAATGAAGCGCAGCAGGTTCAGCAATGACGCGGTCGCTTATGTCCGGGAGTGTCACAGGCTGACCGATACGGCGCGATCAACAACAACAATCGATGATGGGGTTAAATCATCTTTATCGAATGTCTTACATTGAATGTTCTCCTGAAGCCACCTCGATCAAGATTGGAGCAGGGCCCGATGCGTAAGCTTGCCGAAGCTCGGTTGAGCACGAAAGTGCTCGTCATCATTGCCTTGCTGGCGACACTGACGGTAGCCGTGTCCGGCTTCTTGATCAGCCGCCTGGTGGCCTCCGACCGGGTATTCAGCGCTCTGGTCGAACGAGAGATGGTCGTGGCCAACCTTGCGTTGCGCCTCCGTGGCGATACGGCCGACCTGGGGCGGCAGCTGAACAACGTCCAGCTGCTGCGCGACCCCGCGCAGATTGGCCCCCTCGAGACCGTGGTGCGGAACATTCTTGGCGGAATTGACCGGAAAGTGGCGCAAATGAACGAGGTCGGCCTGCCCGCCGCAGCACCGATCACGGCCTATGCGCGGGAAGCCAGTTCGCGCCTCCGCCAGAGCGCCCTGCGGACCATCGCGATCAAGGCGGCCGGCGCTCCTGACCATGATGAAGCGACGCGCGCATCCTGGGGACAACCGGATGGGCGCCCTACGGTGGTGGAACTCTTCGGCCGATTCTCGACTTTCAGCGATGAGATGACGAGCCACGCGCAGAGGACGGGCGGGCAGCTCTCGGCCTCCATCTCGCGGGAGATTTGGGTGACGGCGCTGGGCGTTCTGGCGTTGGTGGTCTTGATCGGGACGGCGTCTCTGCTGTTCCTGCAGCGCACCGTGGTGCGCCCGCTGGCAGGGCTGCAGGCGCGAATGTCGGGTCTGCGGGACGGTGATGACCGGAGCGAGGTGCCCGGAGACGGCCGCCGGGACGAGTTGGGCGGCATGGCCGAGACCCTCGTCAGCCTGCGAGATAGCCTGGCCGAGGCTCGGCGCGCCCGTGAAACAGCAGAGAAGGAACGTGAACTCCATCGCGCCGCTGCTGTGGACGCCCTGGTGCAAGGCTTCGAGCGCGAGGCGATGGGCGCGCTTGCGGCGGTGTCCGCCTCCGCGGGGCGGCTCGATGAGACGGCAAGCAAGATGGGCGAGGCCGCCGGACAGGGGGTGGCACAAGCCGGCCTGGCCGCCACGGCTGCCGAAACGGCGAGTGGGAATGTCCAGTCCATTGCCGCCTCCGTCGAGGAGTTGTCGGCCTCCATCGCGGAGGTTGCCCGCCAAGTGAGTGAAAGCGCCCGCATGGTGACCGCCGCCGCGGAAGAAGCCCGTCAGACCGATGCTGCAGTCGGCAACCTTGCCACGGGGGCCGATCGGATCAACGCGCAGAAGATCGGCGTCGTGATCGAACTGATCCGCAATATCGCCGGGCAGACCAATCTCCTCGCGCTCAACGCCACGATCGAAGCCGCACGCGCTGGCGAAGCGGGCAAGGGCTTCGCCGTGGTCGCGAGCGAGGTGAAGCAACTGGCGGCGCAGACGAGCAAGGCGACCAGCCAGATCGCGACCCAGATCGGATCCATGCAATCCGACACGCATGCCGCCGTGGAGGCGATCCGTGGCATCGCTCGGACGGTCGAGCAGCTGAACACCATTGCCACGCAGGTCGCTGCGGCGGCTGAGCAACAGGCAGCCGCAACCAAGGAGATCGGGCGCGCTGTCAGCGAAGCCGCTGCGGGCAACTCGGAGGCGAGCCGCCATATGGGTGGGCTGCGCGCCGGAGCCGAGCGAACCAGCGGCGCGGCGACGGAACTGCGCGAGGCGTCAGCCCTGCTCAACACGGAGGCCGGCACGCTGCGGACCAATGTGGATCGGTTCCTGGATGCGATCCGCGCTGCCTGAGCTGCGCCACCTTGGTCAGCACAGCGTAATCCGTATGGTTGCCTGAACAATTCGACGAGACACACACCGGTAAGCCCTGGGCGGTTCAATGATCCGCCCAGGCTGCCATTATGAACTGCCGTCAGCCGCCTTTGAGGCTGATCGTGTCCCCTGGCGTGGTGTAGAACCGCGTTGATCCCTGGCGGGTTGAGCCGCCGTATCAGGCTGCCACTGCTGGCAGGCTGACGGCGGGATTGTCGCTGATGCTGCTGATGGTTTCCAGCGTCATGTAGCGTGCCC
>JAPLOK010000074.1 GCA_026400775.1 Alphaproteobacteria bacterium
CCCAACGCGCGGGGTCGTGCAGGATGGCGCGCACTTCCGCGGCCAACCAGGTGGTGAAGGGCATGCGGCTGCCCGCGAAAGCCGGCACGCGCGGCTCTTGCCCCGAGCCGCGCGAGACCATGGCGGTGACACCTTCCATCCCCTCGAAGCGCAGCACCTGGCCTGCGAAGAGGAAGGCATCGCCCTGCCGCAGGGTGGAGATGAACCACTCCTCCACCTCGCCCAGCATCGGGCCGCCGCGCATGCGGATTTTCACCAGCGGCATTTCCACGATGGTGCCGAGATTCATCCGCAGTTGCCGCGCCACCTGCGTGCCGGCGATGTGCATGCGGCCCTCGGCATCGCGGAACAGTTTGCGGAAGCGCTCGTAGACGCGCAGCGCATAGCCGCCGTCTTCGACGAAGCGCAGCACATCGTCGAAATCCCGGCGCGTCAGCGTGGCATAGGGGGCGGCCTGCGTGACTTCGGCGTAGAGATCGTCGGGCAGGAAAGGCGCGTGGCAGGCGACCGCCAGGATGTGCTGCGCCAGCACGTCCAGCCCGCCGGGTCGTGGTGCCTCGCCATCCAGCTTGCCGGCTGCGATGGCGGCGAGGCTGGCGGCGCATTCGATCACTTCGAAGCGGTTGGCGGGTACGAGCGTGGCACGACTGGCTTCATCCATGCGGTGATTGGCGCGGCCTACGCGCTGCAACAGCCGCGACACGCCTTTCGGTGCGCCGACCTGGATCACCTGGTCCACATCGCCCCAGTCAATGCCGAGATCGAGCGATGAGGTTGCCACGACGGCACGCAGCCGGCCCTCGGCCATCGCGGCCTCAACCTTGCGGCGCTGTTCGACGGTCAGGCTGCCGTGATGGAGTGCGACGGGCAGCGCGTCTTCGTTCAGGCGCCAGAGGGCGGCGAACATCAGCTCCGCCTGGGCACGTGTGTTGACGAACACGATGGTCACGCGCGCCGCGGCAATACGCGCCATGATTTCGGGTGCGGAGGCCAGGCCCATATGGCCGGACCACGGCAGGCGCCCGGCGGGCAGCTGGATGTCCAGCGCGGGCGGTGCGCCGGGCGGTGCGGTGATGATGCGCGCATCCGGCGCGACATAGGCGCGCAGTTCCTGTGGATGCGCGACGGTCGCCGAAAGACCCACGCGCCGCGCACGCGGTGCCAGTTGCACCAAGCGCGCGACGCACAGCGCCAGTTGGTCGCCGCGCTTGCTGCCGGCGAGCGCGTGCACCTCATCCATCACGATGCACGAAAGGCTGCCGAATGTGACATGCGCATCTGTCAGCGACAGCAGCAGTGTCAATGATTCGGGTGTCGTCAGCAGGATGTTCGGTGGCGCCTCGCGCTGGCGCGCACGGCGGTTGGCCGGCGTGTCGCCAGTGCGCGTTTCGATGGTGATGGGCAGGCCCATCTGCTCCACGGGCGCGAACAGGTTGCGCGCCACATCCACCGCCAGCGCCTTCAGCGGCGAGACGTAGAGCGTGTGCAGCCCAGCGCGCGGCGCGGCAGCCAGATCAACCAGCGATGGCAGGAAACCCGCCAGTGTCTTGCCCGCGCCGGTGGGCGCGATCAGCAGCACGGATTGGCCCGCGCGCGCGGCTTCCAGCATGGCAAGCTGGTGCGGGCGTGCTTGCCACTTCCGCATGGCGAACCATCTGTCAAAATGTTCCGGCAATGTTCCCACGAAAGGGTCTCTACACCGTGCCGCCGCACCCTGAAACCTGGCTGCGCGTGACCGAGGCCGGCCTGTTCTGCGAACCGGGCGGCTTCTTCATCGACCCCGCGCGCGCGGTGGATCGCGCGGTCGTCACGCATGGCCATTCCGACCACGCGCGGCCTGGCCACGCGCATGCGCTCGCCACGCCCGAGACGCTGGCCATCATGCGCGCGCGCATGGGTGCCGAACGCGCCGGCGCCGCCCAGCAGGCCGCGCGCTATAGCGAGGCCGTTGTCGTCAACGGTGTGTCCATCACGCTGCGCCCCGCCGGCCATGTGCTGGGCAGCGCGCAGGTGGTGCTGGAATGGCAGGGCGCGCGCGCGGTGGTCAGCGGCGACTACAAGCGCCGCGCGGACCCGACCTGCGCGCTGTTCGAACCCGTGCCCTGCGATGTCTTCGTGACCGAGGCGACCTTCGCGTTGCCGGTCTTCACCCACCCTCCGGCGGCCGACGAAATGGCACGCCTGCTGCGCAGTCTGGCGATGTTCCCGGAGCGCACGCATGTCATCGGCTGCTACGCGCTGGGCAAGGCGCAGCGGCTGGTCGCACTGTTGCGCCAGGCGGGGTGGGACAGGCCCATCCATCTGCATGGCGCGCATATGCCGCTCTGCGCGCTATACGAGGAATTGGGCGTGCCGATGGGTGAATTGCGGCCGGCCACGGTGGCGGACAAGGCGGCCTTGGCGGGCGCGATCGTGCTGGCTCCGCCATCGGCCATCGCCGATCGCTGGGCGCGGCGGCTGGCGGAGCCTGTAGTGTGCATGGCCTCGGGCTGGATGCGCGTGCGCCAGCGCGCCAAGCAGGGCGGGGTGGAGTTGCCGCTGGTGATCTCGGACCATGCCGATTGGCCGGAATTGCTGGCCACCGCGCATGATGTGCAGGCGCCGGAAATCTGGATCACGCATGGGCGCGATGATGCGCTGACACATGCGCTGGCAGCGCGCGGTGTGCGTGGCCGCGCGCTGCATTTGATCGGCCGCGGGGAGGAGGAGGCGGAGTGATGCGGCCTCCCGCGGCGATTTCACTACTTGGCGACGCTGGCGATCGGATCGCCACCCACCATGATCGCGATCAGGCGCCAGGTGACAAGGCAATCCCGGGTCAGCTTGAAACTCGAGAAGTTCTTGATCTCGCGCAGTCCGTTGTCCCCAGCTGGTTCCGCGTTCAGCACGCCGTCGATAGAGACGATGCCCTTGTCCCCGAACGTGGCTGCGTTCACATAATATTGCCACGTGAGTTCCGCGACACCCGCTGCTGTCAGCACGCGCATCTCGTCCCGAGCAGCGAAGCTGCAGGGGGGCAGGTTCGGGAAGCTGTTCGGCGTTCCATCCTGAACTTGGCGGGACTTTGGCGGATCGCTGAAGTCCACTTGAATGCGGTCGAGGAATCCACGCTTGCTGACATCGGACTCGCTGACATCGTATTTCAGCAGCGCGTGAGTACCATTGTCGGTCAGTCTCCTGCCGCTCTGCCCGATGCTGCGCATCACTTCTCGTATTGTTGGCTCTCCTGGATAGTTGTCGGTCACCGAGTAGTAAAATCCTGCGATATCAATACGTACTCGCGGCATATGTGTGTCCTTTCCAAAGCCCGGCCGTTCGATAGAGCAGATATGCGGTGGCATTATATATATCATTCGTATGGCGTTTTTGTGACGATGTGTTGGCTGGGAGCGGCACAGCGCGCATGAGCATCCCCAGCTTCGCCGAATTACTCGAACGCCTGCTCTTCACGCCCGGGCGCAATGGGAAGCTCGCACTGTTGCGCAGCTGGTTCGTGACGCAGCCCGACCCCGATCGCGGCATTGGGCTGGCGGCCATCGCCGGCGAACTGTCGCTTCGCACCGCCAAGCCCGCGCTGATCCGCGAATTGATCGCCGAACGCACGGACCCCACGCTGTTCGCGCTCTCCTACGACTACGTGGGCGACCTGGCGGAGACCATCGCGCTGCTCTGGCCCGATGATGCGCGGGCGAATGCACCGCCGCCCACACTGGGCGAGGTGGTCGCCACACTCGATGCCGCGACGCGCGCGGAGGTGCCGGCGATCATCGCGCGCTGGCTGGATGCGCTGGACTCCGGCGCGCGATTGGCGCTGATCAAGCTGGTCACGGGCGGGTTGCGTGTCGGCGCTTCCGGCCGTCTCGCGCGCACCGCACTGGCGGAATGGTCCGGCCAGCCGGTCGAGCTGATCGAGGAATCCTGGCACGCCATTCCGCCGCCCTACGAGCCGCTCTTTGCGTGGCTGGAAGGTCGCGCGCCGCGGCCCGATCCGCGCGACGCGCCAGTCTTCCGCCCGCTGATGCTGGCGCATCCGCTGGAGGAGGCGGACATCGCCAACCTCAACCCTGCCGAGCACGCGGCCGAATGGAAATGGGACGGTATCCGCGTGCAGGTCACCGCCGGGCCGGGTGGCGTACGGCTATGGTCCCGCGGTGGCGAGGATATTTCCGGCAGCTTCCCGGACATCCTGGCGGCGATGGATTTCCACGCCGTCGCGGATGGCGAATTGCTGGTGCTGCGCGATGGTGTGGTGGCCCCGTTCAGCGACCTGCAGCAACGCCTCAACCGCAAGGCGCCTGGCGCCAAGATGGTGGCGCAATACCCCGCGCATCTGCGCCTCTACGACCTGCTCTTCGACGCCACCGAGGACCTGCGTGCGCTGCCCTTCACCCTCCGCCGCGCCCGGCTGGAAGCCTGGTTCGCGCGTACCATGCCAGCCCGCACGGACCTTTCCGAACTCATCGCCTTCGACAGTTTCGACCAGCTCGCCACGCTGCGCGAAAACGCCCGCGCCGCAAGCATGGAAGGGCTGATGATCAAGCGCCTCGACGGGCCCTATATCGCCGGCCGCAGCAAGGGCCATTGGTGGAAATGGAAGCGCGGCACGCAATCGGTGGACGCCGTGCTGATGTACGCCCAGCGCGGCCATGGCAAGCGTTCCAGCTTCTATTCGGACTACACATTCGGCCTGTGGCGCGGTGAGGAACTGGTCCCGATCGGCAAGGCCTATTCCGGCTACACCGATGCGGAACTGGCCTTCCTCGACAAATGGATCCGCGACCACACGACGCAGCGCTTCGGCCCTGTGCGCGAGGTGGAACGCGGCCTGGTGCTGGAGGTTGAGTTCGACGCCGCACAATTCTCCAACCGGCACAAATCGGGCGTGGCCTTGCGCTTCCCGCGCATCGCCCGCCTGCGCCGCGACAAGCCCGCCGATGAGGCTGACCGGCTGGAGACATTGCTTGCGATGATTCCGCGGCGTTGAATAGGCGGAGGAGGAAACAACCATGCCCATCACACAGAACATCGCCCTGCAACGCATCCGCCAGAACCAGATATCCATCGGCCTCGGCGTACAGATCAGCCGCGGCCCCGCGATCGGCGCGATCGGCGCGGCGGCAGGCTTCCACTGGCTGTTCATCGACATGGAGCACGGCGCCACCAGCCTTGACCAGGCCAGCGCCATCAGCATTGCCGCACTCGGCCAGGGAATTACGCCGATCGTTCGCGTCTGCAAGGATGCGATCTTCGAAGGCACGCGCGCGCTGGACAATGGCGCGATGGGCGTGGTCGTGCCGCATATCGACAATGCGGATGAAGCGCATGTCGTGGCCCAGGCCTACCGCTTCCCGCCGGTGGGCCAACGCAGTTTCGGCGGTCCCGCCTTCGCCCATGGCTTCCGCGCGCCCGACCCGGCCACCGCGCAGCGCGAGATCAATGAGAATGTGCTGGTTTGCTGCATGATCGAGACGCCGGAAGCGGTGAAGAACGC
>JAPLOK010000420.1 GCA_026400775.1 Alphaproteobacteria bacterium
CCTGGCGGAACGCATGCAGGCGGTGCTCGGCCAGAATGTCGTGGTGGAGAACCGCGGTGGCGCGGGCGGGCTGATCGGCGCGGATGCGGTCGCCAAGGGCGACAAGGATGGCAGCATCATCGGCCTGATCGGCGTGACCACGCTGGCGGCCTTTCCCTTCATGACGGCGCGCCTGCCCTTCGACCCGGTGCGCGACATGGCGCCGGTCACACAGATCACCGATGGCGCGCTGCTCTGCGTGGTGAATGCGGAAGCGGCACGGCGCCATGGCTGGACCGATTTCCGCACGATGATCCAGTGGTCGCGCGCCAACCCCGAACGCGTGCGCATGGGCTCCAGCGGCACCGGCACCTCGAGCCACATCAACATCGAAGCCATCAACCGCGCGGCGAATGCCAATATCCTGCACGTGCCCTATCGCGGCGGCGGGCCTGCCATCAATGACCTGGTGGCCGGCAATATCGAGATGATGTTCGACGTGATGCCGGCGCTGATGCCGCATGTGGAAGCCGGGCGTTTCCTGGCCTTTGCGGTGTCGTCCAACCGGCCGCTGGGCATCCTGCCGAACATCCCCGGCATGGGCGCCTTCGCCGATCTGGGCCTGGGGTCACACAATGTCGTCACCTGGAACGCGATCATGGCGCCATCGGGCGTGCCGGATGCCGCGATCGCGCGGCTGCATGGCGCAATCCGGCAGATTGCGGCCGACCCGGCTTTCGTGCAGCGCCTGGCGCCACTGGGCTATGGCACCGTCACCAGCGAAACGCCGGCCGCGCTGGCCGCGCTGATCCAGGCGGAACGGCCGGTCTGGCAGCGCCTGGTGGAGGTCTCGGGCGCGCGGCTGGAGTAGTTACGGCTGCTGGCGCACGCAGTCCTGCGCGATCTGGTCGCGGCGGAACTGCCGGCCCAGCGAATCGATCTGCGTGCGCACGCCGTAGGAGCCGGTCTCGGTACCCAGCCGCGCGTTGCGTTCATCCTCGCGCAGCAGCTGGCCGCGATCCTGCCGCGCGATCACGCGGTCGGCCTGTTCGCGGCAGGCAGCCGCGGTCGCGGCCTGGGAACGCTGTTCGGGCGAGCGGGCTTCGGGCGGCGTGACGTTGCAGCCGGCAAGCGCCAGGAGCAGCAGGCAGGGGAGGAATCGCGACATGGTCGGATCATAAACGCCACGGCCCGTGGCAGGATAGGCCCTTGCGTGTAACCCTTGCATTCATCTATCGCAGGGCAGGTTCCAACGACCGGGAGGAAAATTCATGACCAACGCTTTCTCGCGCAGGCTGGCCATGGCCGCGGGCCTTGCCACCGCCCTGTTTGCCGCGCCCGCCATGGCGCAGACGCAGGTGACCGTGCTGCACGCCCTGCCCCTGAACAGCCATTACGGCGCCGGCGCGCAAGCGCTGAAGGACACGCTGGAGCGCCTGACCAACAACCGCTTCCGCGTGAACATCCAGCGCAACGACAATGAGCGCGAAGGCGTCGAGAGCGTGCAGATCGGCACCGCCGAATGCGTGATCACCTCCACCGGCCCGGTCGGCAATTTCGTGCCCGCGGTGCGCAATGTGGACGTGCCCTTCCTGTTCCGCGACTACGCCCATGCCCGCGGCGTGCTGGACAGCGAGATCGGCCAGGGGCTGCTGAACCAGTTCAACGCCCGCGGGTTGGTTGGCGTGATCTGGCTGGAAAACGGCTTCCGCCACCTGACCAATTCGCGCCGCGAAGTCAGCACGCCGGCCGATGTGCGCGGCATGAAAGTGCGCACCATGGAGAACCAGGTGCATATGCGCGCCTTCTCGACGCTGGGCGCACAGCCCACGCCGATGGCGTTTTCCGAACTGGTGCCGGCGCTGCAACAGGGCACGGTCGATGGCCAGGAAAACCCCATTCCGGTGATCGTGGCGAACAACCTGAACCAGGTGCAGCGCTACCTGACGCTGACGGCGCACGTCTATTCGCCGGGCGTGCTGATCTGCAACCCGGGCTTCATGGGCCGGCTGAACGCCGCTGACCGCACCGCCTTCATGGAGGCCGCACGCGCCGCACAGGCCGCCAACCGCGCGCGCGTCACCAGTGACGAGAACACCGGCGTGGAAGAACTCCGCCGCCGCGGCATGACGGTGACGACCACGGTCGACACCGCCGCCTTCCAGACCGCCCTGGCGCCGGCCTTCGCCGTGTATGAGCGTGAGCTGGACGGCGCGCTGCTGCGCCGCATCCGCGACTGGCGCGCACAGTAAGCGCAGGGGAGCGCCGCGCATGAATGCCATGAACGTCATGCCGTTGACGGTGGTGGCCATTGCCACCCCCGTCGCGGTGGCGGCCGCCCTCTGGCTCGCCGGTGGCGAATCCGGCGCGCGGGGCGCTGCCCGGCGTGGCGTTCTGGCCGTGGACCGTGTGGTGACTGGGGCGGCGATGATCGCCGCCTGCGCCGCGCTGGCCATCGCGACCGGCGCGGGCTTTTGGCAGGTGGTCGCGCGCTTCGTGCTCGACAGCCCGGCCGCCTGGTCCGAGGCGCTGGTGCGCACCGCGCTGATCTGGATGTGCTTCCTGGGCCTGGCGGGCACCTTGCGCGTGGGCGCGCTGGTCTCGATCGATGTCGCGCATCGCTATTCGCGCGGCGCGGTGCAGCGCGGGGTGGAAGCCGCCGCCCTGGCCGCGAACCTGTCCTTGATGGGCGTGCTGTTCTGGTTCGGCTGGGCGATGGCCGAGCGGGTGCAGTTCCAGGAGATGGCGGGGCTCGAGGTCAGCATGTCCTGGGGCTATGCTGCCATTCCGGTGGGCGCGGCCTTCGCCATGCTCGGCGCCTTCGCGCATATGCTGGACCGCCGCGCGGAAGAACTCGACAACGCCGTTTGAAGCGGGATGCGTTGCGGCGGAACTGCCGACAACGTTGAATCCTGCGCCTGTAATTGCTGCCGGAGATTTGCCCATGAGCGGCATGATGCTGACAATGATGCTGGTGCTTTTCGCGGCCGCGGTGCCGGTCGCGGTGGCGATCGGCATTTCGGCTATCATCGGCCTCGCGGGCTATACGAATTTCCCGCTGATCGTGGCGGCGCAGCAGCTTTTCGTCTCGCTGGACAAGTTCCCGCTGGCGGCGATTCCGTTCTTCATCCTGGCGGGCAATTTGATGGATGTGGGCGGCATTTCGCGCCGGCTTGTGGAGTTCGCGAAATCCATCGTCGGCGGCGTGCAGGGCGGCCTGCCCTGCACCTGCATCGTCACCTGCATGATCTTCGCCGCCATCAGCGGCAGTTCGGTCGCCACCACCTTCGCCATCGGCGCGATCATGATCCCGGCGCTGATCAAGCATGGCTATCCGGTGCCGTTTGCCGCCGCGCTGCAAGCCACCGCCGCCGAATTGGGCGTCATCATCCCGCCCTCCATCCCGATGATCCTGTATGGCGTGACGACGCAGACCAGCATCCCCGAAATGTTCATGGCGGGCTTCCTGCCGGGCTTCCTGATCGGTGCCGCGCTGATCGTGACGGTGCTGATCTGGTGCCGCATCAAGGGCTGGGGCAAGCATGACGGGGATGGCCGCCTGCCCTTCGGCGCCGCACTTCGCCAGGCGGGCTGGGCGCTGCTGATGCCGATCGTCGTGCTGGGCGGTATCTATGGCGGCGTCACCACGCCGACCGAGGCCAGCGTGGTCGCGGTGGTCTATGCGCTGATCGTGGGCATGATGATCCACCGCGAATTGAAGCCGCGCGACCTCTGGCCGATCTTCAAGAAGAGCGTGATCTCGTCTGCCGTCATCATGTTCATCATCGCCTGCGCGGGGCTGTTCTCCTGGCTGCTGAACCGGCAGGGCGTGCCCGATGCCGCGGCCGCCTGGCTGGTCGCGACGTTTGACGGGCCGGGCTGGTATCTGCTGGGCGTGAACCTGTTCCTGTTCGTGGTCGGCATGTTCGTGGAGACGAGTGCCTCGATCATCGTGCTCGCGCCCATTCTGGCCGAAGCGGCCGAGCGCTTCGGGATCGATGGCGTGCATTTCGGCACGATCATGGTGGTGAACCTGGCACTCGGCATGATCACGCCGCCCTTCGGCGTGAACCTCTTCGCGGCCGCACAGGTGGCGAATACCAGCATCGATAAGATGATGCGCTATCTGCCCATCTTCATCGCGGTGATCTTCGCATGTCTGATGGTTATCACCTATGTGCCGATGATCTCGCTGGCGCTGCCCACACTATTCCTGCGGTAGCGCCTCACTCCACGCGCATCCGTGCCTCGCGCGCAACCTCGGCCCAGCGGGGGCTTTGGGTGGCGATCCAGCCGGAGAGCGCCGCGGCATCACCTGCCTCGGGCACCACGCCCAGCACAGTGATGCGCGCGGCCTGGCTGGCGAAAACCTCACGCGCCAGCGTCAGCCAGGGCGCCTTCGCTGCCTCCGGCGTGCCGCGCGGCGCCCAAAGGCCGAAGGCGAAGCGGATGTCGAAACCGGGCAGGCCTGACTCGGCCAGCGTCGGCACATCTGGCAATGCCGGGTCGCGCAGGGTGCCGGAGGTGGCGATGGCGCGCACCAGGCCCTCGCGGATGAATTGCGGCCCGCCGCCGATCGCCAAAATCCCCACCGGCACGCGGCCGGCCACCAGTTCCGCCACGGCCTGGGCGTTGCCGCGCATCGGCACCTGTTCCAGCCGGTCCGGCGCCAGGCCCAGACGCAGGCGCAGCGCCTCCATCGCCAAATGCCCCGGGCTGCCGGCACCGGCGGTGGCGTAGAGCAGGCTGCGCGCGCGGGCCGCCGCGATGAAGCCCGCCAGATCGGTGATGCCGGCCTGCGGATGCGCCAGCAGCGCCAGCGGGAATTGCCCCAGCAGCGCCACGGGCTCCAGCGCCGCCGGATCGAACCCCAGCGATGGATAGACATGCGGGTTGACGGTGAAGGTCGCGTCCAGCGTGGTCAGCAGCGTGCGTCCATCCGGGCGTGCGCGCGCGACGAAGGCGGCGGCGATATTGCCTGCGGCACCGGCGCGGTTCTCAATGACGGCGGCGCCGATACCACTGCGCCCGGCCGCGTCCGCCAGCAGCCGCGCGATGGCGTCATTGGCCGCACCCGGCGGGAAGGCCACCACCAGCCGCACCGGGTCGGATTGCGCCAAGGCAGATGAAGCCAGGGCGGGCGGGGCCAGGCTTGCTGCCAGCAGCGTGCGACGATGCATGTTCAATGCCCCCCCATCATGCTTATCGTCGCGTAGTATAAGCGTGATGCGGCGAGGCGGAAACGCCGAAGACGCTGAATCACGCGACAACAAGGGCCGGAGGATGCGCGTGAGCGCATGCTCCATGGGGAAACCGCATGGCGCGCAACGTGCTTTTCATCATGGCGGACCAGTTCCGCTTCGACCACATGGGCTGCGCCGGGCACCCCTTCCTGAAGACGCCCAATCTGGACCGGCTGGCGGCGCGCGGCGTGCGCTTCACCAATGCCTATGTGCAGTCGGGAATCTGCGGGCCGTCACGCATGTCCTACTATACGGGGCGCTATGTCTCCTCGCATGGGGCGACGCATAACCGCGTGCCGTTGTCGCTGGGCGAGGTGACGCTGGGCTGGCATCTGCGCGAGAGCGGCCGCCGCCTGGTGCTGGCAGGCAAGACGCATGTGCTGCCCGACGCGCACGGCATGCGCCGCTTGGCGCTGGATGGCGCCTCGGAACTGGCCGTGCTGCTGCGCGAGGGCTGGTTCGAACTGGTGGACCGGCATGACGGCCACCATGGCGAACCCGACAGCAACTACGCGCATTGGCTGCGCGCGCAGGGCTATGACAGCCGCGACCCCTGGACCGATTACGTGATCTCGGTGACGGATGAGAACGGCGCGGTGCAATCCGGCTGGCACATGCGCAATGCGCGGTATGCCGCGCGCATCAAGGCCGAGCACAGCGAGACGGCGTACACCACGGACCGGGCGCTGGGGTTCATTGTCGAACAGGGTGCGGCACCCTGGGTGCTGCATCTGTCCTATGTGAAGCCGCACTGGCCCTATATCGCGCCGGCGCCGTATCACGCGATGTACTCGCCCAACCAGTGCCTGCCGGTGAAGCGCCACCCGGATGAGTGGAACGCGCATCCCGTGCAGCGCGCCTTCATGGACGAAGAGGTCGCGCAAAGCTTCCAGATGCAGGACTGCATCGACACGGTGCGCCCGGCCTATCAGGGGTTGATCGCGGAGCTGGACCATCACCTCGGCCGCGTTTTCGATGCGCTGGACGCGGCGGATTTATGGAAAGACACGCTGGTCATCTTCTGCGCCGACCATGGTGACTACCTGGGCGACCATTGGCTGGGCGAGAAGGAGCTGTTCCACGACTGCGTGCAGAAGGTGCCGTTCATCGTCGCCGACCCCGAGGGCGCGCGCGGCATGGCCGACCCGCGCCTGGTGGAGGCGGTGGACGTGGTGCCGACCATCCTGGATGCGCTCGGCCTGCCGGCCGCGCCGCATGCGCTGGAGGGCCGGTCCCTGCTCGGGCTGACGCGCGGCAAGGCGACTGCATGGCGCGACGCCGCGTTTTCCGAACTCGACTGGACCTTCCGCGGCGCGCGGCGGCGGCTGGGCCTGCCGGTGGGCAATCATCACGCATGGATGGTGCGCGATGGGCGCTACAAATACATCCATTGGTCCAGCGGGATGCGGCCGCAGCTCTTCGACCTGGAAGCCGACCCGGATGAATTCCATGACCTGGGCGATGACCCGGCGTTGACCGGGACGCGGGCTGCGATGAAGGAGAAGCTGCTGGCCTGGTTCACCGCCCTGAAACGCCGCACCACCATTACCTTCGAGGAAGCGGAAATGCGCACGGACTCCCACAAGAAGGCGGGTGTTTTCCTCGGCCAATGGTGACAGCTTGATGAAGATCACGGTTTCGCGGCAAACGCTCCGTCATCCGGCCTTCGTCAACACACGGAAAGAACAACAACCATGACCATCACCCGCCGCGCGGCGCTGGCCGCGCCCGTTGCCGCCCTGGCTGCCCCGGCCTTCGCGCAAGCCTTCCCCACGCGCCCGATCACCATGATCGTGCCCTTCGCCGCCGGCGGCCCGACCGACACGGTCGCCCGCCTGATCTCGGCCGAGATGGGCCGCGAACTGGGCGGCACCGTGGTGGTGGAAAACGTCGCCGGCGCCGGTGGCACGCTGGGCGCGCAGCGCGTCGCGACCGCGCGGCCGGATGGCTACACCGTGCTGTGCCACCATATCGGCATGGGCGTGATCCCGTCGATGTATCGGCGCCTGGCCTATGACGCGGTGAACGGCTTCGAGACGGTGGGCCTGGTGACGGAAGTGCCGATGACCATCGTCGGCCGCCGCAACCTGGAAGCCAGCAACCTGCAGGAGCTGATCGCGCTGATCCGCCAGCGCCGCGAGGGCCTGAACCTGGCCAATGCCGGCATCGGCGCTGCCAGCCACCTCTGTGGCATGATGTTTCAGGCAGCGCTGAACGTGCCCATGACCACCGTGCCGTATCGCGGCACCGGGCCTGCGATGAACGACCTGGTGGCCGGCACCGTGGACCTGATGTGCGACCAGACCACCAACACGACCGAACAGATCCGCGCCGGTACGATCCGCGCCTTCGCGGTCACGACCAATGAGCGCGTGGCCTCCCTGCCCAATCTGCCGACGGCAGCGCAGGCCGGCATGCCGGGCTTCGAGGTCAGCGTGTGGCACGGCCTGTACACGCCGCGCGGCACGCCGGAGGCGATCGTGAACCGGCTGTCCACCTCATTGCAGGCGGCGCTGCGGGTGCCGGCGCTGGTGCAGCGCTTCGCGGATCTCGGCACCGCGCCGGTGCCGGCGGAGCGAGCGACACCCGCCTATCACCGCCGCTTCTGGCAGGCCGACATCGCCCGCTGGCGGCCGGTGATCCAGGCGGCCCAGGCCTTCGCCGATTGATGCGATGACGCCCGCGCAGCACGACCGGCTGATGTGGGCCTTTCCCGGGCAGGAGGCGCGGCTCTTCCTGCCCATGGTTATCGGCAGCACCCCCGGCGATGCCGATCACGGTGCCGCGCTGATCATGGCCGGCACCAAGACCGCCACCTCCTCGGCGCATTGGCACTATGCGGATGGGCGCCTGCCCTTCGAAGGCGCGCTGAGCCTGGTGCTGGATGGCGCCGGCTGCGCGCGTGGCGTGGTGGAGACGACACGCACCGCCAACATGTCATTCTCGGCGGTCGATGCCGATCTCGCCCGGGCCTATGGGGAGGGCGAGCGCAGCCTGGATTGGTGGCGCCGGGAGATCGGCGCCTGGTACCGGGCCGATGCCGCGCGGCATGGCCAGATCTTCACCCAGGACACGCCGCTGATCTGTGAGTGGTTCGCCGTGCGGCAGCGTTTCTGATCAACCATCCAGCAGCGCGTCGATCTCCGCCTGGGCCATGTCGACCTGGGTGATCGCGCCGGCGCTGACGGTCGCGGCCGCGGTGCGCACCTGCACCGCGTGGCCGGCCACCGGCATCGGCGCGATGCGTTCGAGCATCGTCTCCACCTGCTGAAGGTGCTGGATGGCGCGGCGGATGCGCTGGCCGGTCACATCCTGGAAACTGCACGCCTCGAAGATGGAGTTCACCTTCTCGGCCAGGGCATCGATCGCAGCGGGGTCGCGCGCGCCGCTGCTGATCCAGTCCTGGATCGCCTCGGCGGCTTCCATGATGATGTTAGCTGCGGCTTCCGTGGCCATGACGACGGCTTCCAGCTCCACGCCGCTGCTGCGGGTGCTGGCGGTGGGCATGGCGACCAGGCTGGCGATGCGCTCATGCACCATGGCCAGTTCGCGGGAGAGTTTTTCCTCCGTCATGTCGGCCATCTGCACAGAGGCGTGCAGCTCGGCGGAGAGCTCGGCGATGCGGCGGTCCACGAAGCCGCGCAGATCGGCGAGCGCCGGCAGCACGGCAGCACCCAGCGCAGTCTCGATCTCCGTCGTTGGCAGGGTAGGCATGGGCAGGCTCCGTCCAGACCGCCTCTTATGGCGTGCCAATCATGAACAACCCCTAAGCGGATGGACAGGCGGCGAAACCGCTCTACCGTTGCGCGCAACAAACCACGGGAGGAAGAATTGGCCCTGCCAGCATTGCGTGATCCTACGTCCCTGCGCCGGCTACTTGCGCCCGGATCGGTGGCGGTTGTCGGCGTTTCGGCAGAGCCCACCAATTTTGGCGCGCGCACCATCACCAACATGAAGGGTTTTTCGGGGCCGGTCTTCGCGGTCAACCCGAAATACGCGGGCGGCGAGCTGCACGGCTTCCCCTGCTTCGGCAGCATCGAGGACCTGCCTATGGCCGTGGACAGCGTGGTGCTGTGCATGCCGCGCACCGGCGTGCTGCCCAGCCTGGAGCAGGCGGCCAAACGCGGAATCGGCGGGCTTACCATCTATGCCTCCGGCTATGGCGAGACGGACCTGCCCGAACGCGCGATCGAGGAAGAGGCGCTGCGCAACCGCGCGCGGGCCTTGGGCATCCCGCTGCTCGGCGCGAACTGCCTGGGCTTCGTGCATCACGCGCTGCGCGTGGGTGCCACCTTCATGCCCGACTACTACAAGATGACGGCGCCGGCGGGCGGTGTGGGCGTGGTCAGCCAATCCGGCGCGTTGGGCTATGCGCTGATGCAGGCGGCCGAGCGCGGCTTCGCCATGTGCCACATGGCCACCGCCGGCAATTCCACCGACCTTGATGTGTGCGACCTGGCGGCCTTCCAGCTCTCCATGCCCGAATGCCGCGCCATCGCGCTGGCCGTGGAGGGCCTGCGCGACGGCCGCCGCCTGCTGACGCTGGGCGAGATGGCGCGTGCCGCCGGCAAGCCCATCGTCGCCCTCAAGCTGGGTCGCGGCGAGACGGGTGCCAAGGCCGCCATGTCCCATACCGGCTCCATGGCCGGGTCCACCGCCGCCTGGTCCGCCGCCTTCCGCCGCGCCGGCATGCTGGAGGTGGAGGATTTCGACGCACTGCTGGAAACCGCGGGCTTCATGGCCAAGGCGCCCAAGCCGAAAGCCCGTGGCGTGGGCATCGCGACCCCGTCGGGCGGTGCCGGCATCATGGCCGCCGACCATGCCGAATATGCCGGCCTCGAACTGCCGCAGCCGATGGAAGCGACGGCCGCCGTGCTGCGCAGCGCGATCCCGGATTTCGGCAGCCCGCGCAACCCCTGCGACCTGACCGCGCAGGTGGCTACCAACCCGCAGATGTTCGACGCCTGCATGCGCGCCATGCTGGCCGACCCGCAATACGGCTCGATCGTGATGCCGGTGGTTTATCACAACCCCGCCCCCACCGCGACGCCGAACCGCATGCGCACCATGGCGCCGCTGGCAGCCGAGGCGGGCAAGCCCATCTGCATCGCCTGGATCCCGGAAAGCCTTGAAGGCCCCGGGCCCGAGGCGGTGGACACCTCGGAACACCTCTCGCTGTTCCGCTCAATGCGGCGCCTGATGAACGCGATTGCGCTGTGGCTGCGCTGGCATGATGAACGCGCAGCCGAAGGTGCTGTGGGTGATGCGGCGCGCGCCGCCGCCGCCGCGCTGCCGGCTGGTGCGCGCACGCTGATGGAAGCGGAAGCCAAGGCGGCCTTCGCCGCCGCCGGCCTGCCCGCCATGCCCGATGCGCGCGCGGCCAGCGCCGATGATGCCGCCGCCGCGGCAAGCCGCATCGGCTTCCCGGTGGTGCTGAAGATCGACAGCCCCGACATCGCGCATAAGACGGAAGTGGGCGGCGTGAAGCTGAACCTGGCCGATGCGGCGGCGGTGCGCGCGGGGTTCGACGCCATTATGGCCAGCGCGCGCACCCATGCGCCCGCCGCGCGTCTGGATGGCGTGCTGGTGCAGAAGATGGCCGAGCGCGGCCCGGAACTGATCCTGGGTGCGCGGCGCGACCCGCAATTCGGGGTGACAGTGCTGGTGGGCCTGGGCGGCGTGCAGGCGGAATTGTGGAAGGATGCGGTGCTGGACATAGCGCCCATCTCCGCCACGCGCGCGGAGCAGATGCTGCGCGCGTTGAAATCCTTTCCGCTGCTGGACGGGTTCCGGGGTGCCGCGAAGGTGGATGTTGCCGCCGTGGCTGCAACCATCGCGCGGTTCTCGGAACTGGCGGCGGCCATGGATGAACGGCTGGAGGAGGCGGAGATCAACCCGCTGGTCTGCACGCCATCCGGCCCGCTGGCGCTGGATGGGCTGATGAAGCTGGCGGGGTGAGGCGCATCGCGGGCCGATTCACCGACCAGGCAAATGCCTGATCGGATCGGACCTATTGCGGGCCGATTCGCCGATCAGGCAAATGCCTGATCGGATCGGACCTATTGCGGGCCGATTCACCGACCAGGCAAATGCCTGATCGGATCGGACCTTACGCCGCCCGATCCCCCCGCAGCCCATCCACCCGCGCGCGCAGCGCCGCCAATTCGGCGCGCAGGGCGGCGATCTCTTCGCCCAGCGGGTCGGCCGCGGCGCGGCTGGGCAGGCCGTAGCCAAAGCTCGTCTCCTCCTCGCAATCCTTGGGGCTGCGGGCGGGGATGCCGACGACGGTCGTGTGATCGCAGACATCCGCCACCACCACGGAATTGGCGCCAACCTTGGCGCCGATGCCGACCGTGATCGGCCCCAGCACCTGCGCGCCCGCACCGATGATCGCGCCATCCAGAACATCCGGGTGGCGCTTGCCCGCCTTCAGCGAGAGCCCGCCCAAGGTCACGCCATGATAGATGGTGACATCATCGCCGATGGTCGCCGTCTCGCCCACCACCACGCCCATGCCATGGTCGATGAACAACCGCCGTCCGATGCGCGCGCCGGGATGGATCTCGATGCCCGTCAGCATGCGCGAGAGATGCGAGACGAAGCGCGCCAGCCCGCGCAGGCCGATGCGGTACAGCCCATGTGCCAGCCGGTGCCACAGCACCGCATGCACGCCCGGGTAGGAGAAGATCACCTCTCCCCAGCCGGGCTTCGCCGGATCGCGCGCACGGATCGATCGGCCTAGTTCGATGATCTCCATCATTCCAGCCCCTGGAACAACGCGGTGGACAGATAGCGCTCGGCAAAGGATGGCGCGATGCAGATGATGCGCTTGCCGGCATTCTCCGGCCGCGCGGCATGGCGCAGTGCGACCGACAGCGCGGCGCCCGAACTGATGCCGACGGCAAGGCCTTCCGCCCGCGCCACGCGCCTTGCGGTGGCGATGGCGTCGCGTTCATTCGCGGTCTCCACCGCGTCCAGCAATTCGGGTTCCAGCACGGCGGGCACGAAGCCTGGGCCGATACCCTGGATGCCGTGCGGGCCTGGGTCATCACCGTTCAGCACGGCCGATTCCGCGGGTTCCACGCCGATCACGCGCAGTGATGGTCGGCGCGGTTTCAGCGCGCGGGCGATGCCGGTCATGGTGCCGCCGGTGCCCAAGCCGCCAATGATCAGGTCCACCTCGCCGCCGGTATCGGCCCAGATTTCCTCGGCCGTGGTGGCGGCGTGCATGGCTGGGTTGGCGGGGTTGTCGAATTGCCGCGGAATCCACGCCTCAGGCGTGGCGGCGGCAATTTCCTCGGCGCGGGCGATAGCGCCGCGCATGCCCTGCGAGGATGGCGTCAACACCAGCTCCGCGCCCAGCAGCCGCATCATGCGCCGGCGCTCGATGGAAGCGCCCTCGGGCATGGTCACGATCAGTCGGTAGCCGCGCGCAGCGGCCACGAAGGCCAGCCCGATGCCGGTATTGCCCGAAGTCGGTTCGACCAGCACCGACACGCCCGGCTTGATGCGGCCCTCGCTCTCGGCCGTGCGGATCATGGCGAGGGCGATGCGGTCCTTCACACTGGCCATCGGGTTGAAGAATTCCAGCTTCAGGCAGAGGTCGGCCAGGAGCCGGTCCTCGGCGGTGATGCGCGGCAGGCGCACCATGGGCGTGTCGCCGACCGTGCCCAGGATGCTGTCATGGATCGCCATGGTTCAGGCCATCCAAGGCGGCGTGGGCAGGCCCTTGCCGCGCAGGAATTCCGGGTTGAACAGCTTGGACTGATAGCGCGACCCGCCATCGCACAGGATGGTCACGACGCGATGCCCCGGCCCCAGCCGGCGCGCCACCTTGATGGCGGCCGCGACATTGATGCCAGCACTGCCGCCCAGGCAGATGCCTTCATGGATGGTCAGGTCAAACACCTGTTCCAGCGCTTCTTCATCCGTCACCTGGATCGCATCATCGATCGGCGCGCCGTCGAGGTTGGCGGGCACGCGGGACTGGCCGATGCCCTCGGTGATGGAACTGCCTTCCATCTCCAGCGTGCCATGGGTGCGCCAGTTGTACAGCGCGCTGCCCATGGGGTCCGCCAGCGTGATGCGCGTGGCCGGGTCATGCGCTTTCAGCGCCATGGCCACGCCGGCCAGCGTGCCGCCGGTGCCGCAGGCGCAGGTGAAGGCGTCCACGCGGCCGGCTTGCGCGATGATCTCGGCGCCGGTGGTGGTGCGATGGCCTTCGCGGTTCGCCAAATTGTCGAACTGGTTGGCCCAGACCCAGTTGTTCTCCTCGGCCAGGCGGCGGCTGACATGCACGTAGTTGCCGGGGTCCTTGAAGGGCTTGGCGGGCACCAGGCGCAGATCGGCGCCGATCATCCGCAGGAAGTCGATCTTCTCCTGGGATTGCGTCTCGGGCATCACGATCACCGCGCGGAAGCCCAGCGCATTGGCCACCAGCGTGATGCCGATGCCGGTATTGCCCGCCGTGCCCTCCACGATGGTTCCGCCGGGCTTGAGCGTGCCATCGGCGATGGCGGCCTGGATGATGGCCAGGCCTGCGCGGTCCTTCACCGAACCGCCGGGATTCATGAATTCCGCCTTGCCCAGGATGTCGCAGCCGGTGGCGGCCGAGGCACGCTCCAGCCGGATCAGCGGCGTGTTGCCAATGGCGCCAAGCAGGCCGCGGGTGATGCCGGCGGTGGGGATGACACTGTCCAACGGGATATCTCCCCTTTCACGCATGGTTGCCGTAGTATGTGGCTGATACAGGGGCGTTTTCACAGGGGGTATTGAGCGATGCTGCTGCAAGGCAGGCCTGCGCTGGCATTGGCGGTGGTGCTGGATGTGGCGCTGCATGCCGGTCGCGGCACGGTGAATGCGGGGGATATCGCGGAACGGCTGGGGCTGGCGCGGCGCGGGCTGGAGCCGATTTTACAGCCGCTGTCGCGCGCCGGCGTGCTGGCCAGCACGCGCGGGCCGGCGGGCGGGTACAAGCTGGCCAGGCCCCGGCGCACGATCACGGTGGGTGATGTGGTGCGCGCCGTGCTGACCGCCCCTGGCCCGCTGGCGGAGGGCGAGGACAACCCCCTTTTCGCCAAGGTGATCGCGCCCTTCTGGGCGGAGGTGCAGGAGGAGGCGCTGGCGCGGCTGGATGAGGTGAGCCTGGACCGCCTGGTGCGGCGCGCGGCCGCCGCCGGCCTGGTGGCGGTGCCGATGGAGCCGATCAGCTTCGTGATTTGACGGCGACGCGGGCTGCCCCGCGCCGCCAGCCATTCAGGTCAGCAATGCGGTGTCCAGCGGCAGCACGATGCCATTGGTCGCAGTCAGCACGGGGCCGATGATGCGGCCATTGCGCGCGATGCTGAGCCCCGCGATCGGCACGCCGGCCTGCGAGACCTGAACCATATGCGCATTATCCGCCCCGCCGCTGATCTGCACGATCGCGCCGTTCAGCGTGCGCATATTGGTCGGGCCGCTGGTCAATTGGCCGAGCGAGGTGACACCCTCGACGATATGCAGATCCACGAAATTGGTGACGGCCCCACGGTCGGCCTGGCCAGGATTGCCCGAGCCGCTCATGGTGTTGCGGATATGCAGCGGGATGGTGTCGATCCCGCTATTGGTCGGTGCCAGCACGGTGAAGCGGCCGGCCTCGCGCAGCATTTCCATCCGGCCGGCGAGCGTGACCAGTTCGAGGAAGCGGCCGAAGCGCCCATCATTCATCATCATGTCGGCCAGGTTGGCGGTGGGTGCGCCCTGCGCACGCAGCACGGCCGGCGCAGCGGCGGCGATCACCAGAACGGAGAGGAAAAGGCGACGTTGCGGCATGGGAGTACTCCTGCACGGGTTGATGCAGGGACAACGCCGATGCGGGTGGAAAGTTGCGTGGGGCGCGCCTCTCTCTCGCGGCATCGGTTTGCGTGCCAGGCCCTGGCGGGGGGCCGGGACGGCATGGCGCGGCGAGACAAGCCGCGCACCTTGCCGCTACCCTCGCGCCATGCACGCCTTCCACCACCCCGCCGAAGCCCTCCACACCCCGCAATTCTTCCTCATGCGCGGCCGCCTGCGCGCCAATTACGAAATCCCCGCCCGCGCCGCCGCGTTGCGCGCTGGCCTGGCGGCACTGAACATCACCCCCATCACGCCGCCGCCAGCCACCATCGCCGAAGCCGCGCGCCTGCACAGCCAGCCCTATCTCGACTTCCTGGCCACCGCGCCGGCCGCCTGGGCCGCTTTGCCTGAAGCCGGCCCCGAGATCGTCCCGAACATCCACCCCAGTCCCGAGATGCTGGCGCAGACCACGACCACGCCCGCACACATCATCGCGCAGACCGGCTTCTTCACCGCCGACAATGCCTGCCCGATCGGGCCAGGCACATTGGAAGCAGCCCTCAGCGCCGCCGGCTGCGCGCTGGCCGCTGCCGAGATCGCGGCCCAGGGCGGCAGCGCCTATGCGCTGTGTCGCCCGCCAGGCCACCATGCCTATGCCGCCCGCGCCGGCGGGCATTGCTACATCAACAACACGGCGCTGGCCGCGCAGCGCCTGCGCGATGCGGGCGCCACCCGCGTCGCCGTGCTCGACATCGACAGCCACCACGGCAACGGCACCCAGGGCATCTTCTGGGACAGGACGGATGTGCTCACCATCTCCATCCATGCCGACCCGGCGCGCTACTACCCCTGGTATGTGGGTTTTGCTGGTGAAACGGGCGCCGGCGAGAACCTGAACCTGCCCGTGGCTTTCGGCAGCGGCGATGATGTCTGGCTGGCCGCGCTGGATGCCGCGCTGGCCCGGCTGCGGGCCTTCCGCCCCGATGCGCTGGTCGTGGCGCTGGGCTTCGACGCATCGGAACACGAACCGCTCGCCGCCCTCAGCGTCACCGCTGACGGCTTCGGGCGCGCCGCCACTGCCATCAGCGCGCTTGGCCTGCCCACCGCCATCTGCCAGGAAGGCGGGTATGCGGTCGAGCATCTCGGCCCGCTTCTGCAACGCTTCCTGGGGGCCTGGAATACATGAACGCCACCGATTCACGCCTGCGGGCCTTCGCCCTCCAGCGATCGGGGGCTGCATGAACGCCACCGATTCACGCCTGCGGGCCTTCGCCCTCCAGCGATCGGGGGCTGCATGAACCTGCACAACAGCACCCTGGTGCTCGACACCCATATCGACATCCGCTGGCCCGAGACGCCCGACTGGACCACCGAGACCCGCCAATTGGTGGACCTGCCCAAACTGCGCGCCGGCGGGGTGAACGGCGCGGTATTCATCGCCTATGTCGCGCA